>JAMWCM010000066.1 GCA_023818355.1 Candidatus Omnitrophota bacterium | reverse complement strand
CCTGGCAGAAAGAGCATCCCGAAATTAAGATAGAATTGGAGCACACCCCTTTTGCGGGTTATGTGAATAAAATTTTAACCCGGATCGCGGGAGGAGCTCCCCCGGATGTAATCTGTGTAGAGGCAAATCTCTTTGTGAGTTTGTGGAGTAAAGGGATATTTTTAAATCTTAACCCTTTCTTAGAGAAGGATAGAGATTTCTCCCTCCGGGATTTTTTTCCGGAGGTAGTTAAGCGTTTTACGGTAGAGGGTAAGGTATATGGTATTCCCCGCGATACCGCTCCTTTTGCCTGTGTTTATTATAATAAAAAAATTTTTGCGGAGAAAGGTATTCCCTATCCTACGGATGATTGGACATGGCAGGATTTGCTGGAGAAAGCAAAGGCGCTTACAGAATACGATGCCGAAGGAAGACCCATCCGTTATGGTTTTTATGGCTGGGCATGGCAGAATTTTGTTTATTCCCAGGGGGGAGCCCTGGTGGACAATGTAGAGAAGCCCAGGCGTTCGCTTTTGGATACTCCGGAGTCTATAGAAGGTTTGAAATTTTATGTAGATTTAATCCATAAGTATAAAGTTTCTCCGGCACCCAATGCTTTAATGAACTTAGGGATGGGAGTGCAGATGATGTTTATGACGGGAAGGCTGGCGATGTTTTCTTCAGGGATTTGGGAGACCCCCATTTTAAGGAAAGCAAAAGATTTTGACTGGGATGTGGTGATGTTTCCTAAGGGACCTAAAGGGATAAGGGCTTTTGGCACCGGAGGGAGTGCCTATGGAATTTTGAAAACCACAAAATATCCTGAGAAAGCCTGGGAGGTGGTTAAGGCGCTTACCGATGAGCGTGCGCAGACTATTTTAGCCGACTCCGGGCTGGCACAGCCAGCCAATCGTAAGATTGCCGAGAGCAAACACTTTGCTTTAGATGACAAATTGCCCCTTAATAAAAAAATGCTTAACGAAGCGGTGAAATATGTTATCTATGAACCATTCCATCCGCACTGGCGGGAGATTAATGAATTGTATATTGTTCCGGAGTTAGAAATGGTTTTCAATGGACAGAGAACCGTGGAGGAGGCAATTTTTAAAATTGTTCCCGAAATAAACAAATTACTAAAAAAGGATGAACAAGACTTATAATCTTAAGAAGGAGGTGGGGAAATGGCAGAGGAAATTTTTGGTGAAGAGGTGATGAGTGACCGGGAAAGAAAAAATTGGGCAATCTTAGACTTAATCCGGAGAAAAGGACCGATTACGCGCACAGAGATTTCCAAGGAGACACAACTCAATATCGTCACTGTTTCCAATTATATTAATAGTTATATTCAGAAAGGTTTAGTAGTAGAGGGTGGTTTGGATGTCTCCAGTGGGGGAAGGAGACCGGTAATGGTAGAACTCAATCCCAAGGCAGGATTTGTTATCGGAGTTGGTCTTGACCTTTTTAATGTCATTGGTGTTGTTACCGACCTCCAGGCGAATGTTTTAGTTAAAGTAAAGAAAAATAGACCTACAGGGTCAGAGGATATGGTAATAGATAATATTGTTGGCTTGGTGGAGGAATTGATAAAAAAATCGGAGTTAGATACCAATAAGATTAAGGGATTGGGCGTAGGAATCCCAGGGATTGTTGACCGCAGGGTAGGGACAATCCGTTGGCCTAATCAGATGGGAAGTATTTACATCTCCACCTTAAAGAGTCTTCTTGAGCAGAAATTTGGTATTCCGACATTTATAGAAAACGATGCCACAGTGGCTGCCTGTGGAGAAAGAGAGTTAGAACTGGAAACAGGAGTGCAAAATCTTCTCTTTATGTATTCAGGAGTGGGCTCAGGGATTATTATCAATGGTCAAATCTATCGGGGAGCGAGTGGTTGCGCCGGAGAATTGGGTATTCCCAATCTTACGGATGAAGAGAAAAGCCGCTGGGGTGGGTTAGCCCGCTGGGAGGCAGACTTAGGTTTAACCAGCCGGGCAATAGAAGCAATTAAAAAAGGAGAGAAAACTAAAATTCTTGATTTAGCCAACGGTGATATTAATAAAATCAATATGAAAACCGTGGTTGATGCTGCTAAAGATGGAGACCCTTTAGCCAATAAACTGGTGGAGGAAGCGGGTATAGAACTGGGGGTACGCATTGCCTACTTAGTGAATTTCCTTAATCCTGAGGTAGTGGTGATTGGCGGAGGGATTGAACGCGCAGGGGCAGTGCTCCTTGATGCCATAAAACGCACCGTAAGGGCAAGAGCCTTTGAAGAAATGGCAAATGTAGTACGGATTGTTCCCACCCAGCTGGGAGAAGATTCCGTAGCTATGGGAGCGGTAAGTTTGGTAATCCAAGAGATATTTACCTATGTGATGATTTGATTCACAGATTCCATATTCTAAAAATAAAAAAATGGAAAATAATAATGGTTTAATAGAAATGGAGCTTTTTCGCATCCAGATAGATGAGAATAGAGGAGATCAGGTGATTGTTCTCAAGGAGAAAAATGGTACACGCACCCTGCCGATTGTAATCGGGATTGTGGAAGCCACAGCCATAAAGATGAAGATCAGTGGTTTTTTCCCTCCCCGTCCTTTAACCCATGACCTCCTCAATAATACCATAAAACAACTGGATGCGCACTTAGAGAGGATTGTGGTGGAGAAACTTGAGGATAACATTTTCTATGCTAAACTGGTGATTCGGGATTATAACGGTAATCTTAGGGAAGTGGATGCACGCCCCTCCGATTCCATTGCCTTAGCTCTCCGTGCCAATGCCCCGATTTTTGTGCGTAATGAGGTGTTAGAGAAGTTGAAATCTATATGAACCCCTTTCAATTTCAAGCCACCGGGATTGGAAGTTTAGGCTATACCCATTCTCAGCAGGCGGCATCTTTTGTTCTCAATCTATTTAAGGAAATCCCTTTCTGGGTTCAACTGCCTCAACGGAGTTTCAAAGAGAATATGTATGTGCAGTTCAGTGAAGGGATTCCCGGTATAGTGATTAAGGAGGAAGAGCGCAAAATTTATGTGGATACCCGAAAGATAAATGCGGAGGAACTGGTAGATATTTATGAGAGTTACCTTAACAGGGATACTGATGGTTTTGCGGTTAGTGAAGAATATGCTGAAGGTTTATATGAGTTTTTAAGACAGATAAACCCGGAAAACCCTTCCTATATTTATCTTAAGGGACAGATTACCGGCCCGGTGAGTTTTCTCCTTACGGTTACCGATGAAAATAAAAGGCCCTTGCTTTATAATGAAGAGATTGCCGATGTTATTCTTAAAATTCTTACTTTAAAAGCCGTCTGGCAGGTGAAAAAAATTAAGGAGATTTTTGAAAAGGTCATTATTTTTATAGATGAGCCTTATTTAGTTTCCATCGGTTCAGGTTTTGTAAATTTAGACCCCCAGAAGATTGTAAACAATCTCAACGAGATGATGGAAGTAATCAAACCGGAAAAGGCGGTTGTGGGGATTCACTGCTGCGGTAATACCGATTGGGGTTTGTTAACCCAGACAAAAACAGAGCTCATAAGTTTTGATGCCTATAATTTCAGTGAATCTCTTCTTCTATATCCAGAGGCAATTAACAAATTTATTAAAAGGGGAGGGGTAATTTCCTGGGGAATTGTCCCTACAGATTTAGATACGGGAAAGGTCAATGCTGAGGCTATATTTGAGCGATTGCAGAGAATGATAAAATTACTCATTCAGAGAGGTATTGAAAGAGATTTAATTGTTCAACAATCACTGGTTACTCCCAGTTGTGGTTTGGGGAGTTACTCTCCGCAAAAAGGAGAAATTGTTTTGCGGATTACTCAGGAAGTTTCCGAGAGGATAAGAAATGAATTCCGATAAAACATTTACGCGCCGAGATTTTATAAAAAGAGCCTGTTTATTCTGTCTGGGTTGGGAACTTTCGGGACTCCTCGGTTCAATTCTCAGGAAGGGATTATCCTGGGGGGAAATTATTCTCCGCCAGGGGATAAAGGAGGCGATGTTTTATAAGACTATTGATGAGGAAACTGTGCAGTGCTTTCTGTGTCCGCGTAATTGTGTTCTGCTAAATGGACAGCGTAGTTTCTGTAGAGTAAGGGAAGCGGAAAAAGGAAAACTCTACAGTTTAGTTTATGGGCTTGCCTGTTCCGTGCATATTGACCCCATAGAGAAAAAACCTATCTTCCATCTGCTCCCTGGAAGTGCCTCTTTTTCCATTGCTACCGCCGGATGCAACCTTCGTTGTAAATTCTGTCAGAACTGGACGATTTCCCAGATGAAGCCTGAGGAAGTGGATTATATCTTTCTCCCTCCCGAAGAGATAGTTAAAAAAACCATAGAGAAAAATTGTGCTTCCATTGCCTACACTTATTCTGAACCCACCATATTTTACGAATATATGCTGGATACAGCAAAACTTGCTCAAGAAAAAAATATAAAAAATATTTATGTTACTGCCGGTTATATCAATCCCGAGCCAGCAAAACTCTTGGCAGAATATATTGATGCGGCAAATATTGACCTCAAGGCATACGATGATGAGTATCTCCAGAATATTTGTGCCCAGAGGCTTGAACCCCTGCTTCAAGCAATAAAATTGTTTAAGGAACTGGGGGTCTGGGTGGAAATTACCAACCTTATTCTTCCTTCTTTGAATGATGATCTGCAAAAAATTCGCCAGATGTGTCTCTGGATAAAGGAAAATCTAGGGCCCGATACCCCATTACACTTTTCAAGATTTTTCCCGATGTATAAAATGACCCATCTACCCCCTACGCCAGTTTCCACTCTTGAAGAGGCAAGAAAAGTGGCTCAAGAGGTAGGACTTAATTATGTTTATATTGGTAATGTTCCCGGACATCCGGGAGAAAATACCTATTGCCCTCAGTGTAAAGCCATTTTGATTGAAAGGAGAGGGTTTTTCCTGACGCAATACCACCTAAATAAAAATAGATGTAAATTCTGTGGCCAAGAAATTGCCGGAATCTGGCCGGATAAATCTCCTTTGCTTTAATTCTGCGCTAAATAAAATCCCGGATTAAAGTGAAAAGAGGAATAAAAAATTGGCCAGAGGATGAAAGACCTCGGGAGAAACTCCTTAAAAAAGGAGAACACCATCTCACCGATGCAGAATTACTGGCAATAATTTTGCGTAGCGGGTCAAAGGAAAAATCCGCCTTAGATTTAGCCCGGGAAATCCTCCAGAAATTTAAAACCTTCCGGAATATGAGTCACACCGATATATCTTGCTGGAAGGAATTCAAAGGCTTGGGGAAGGCAAAACTCTGTCAGATAAAATCAGCCATTGAAATTGGGAGAAGATTTCAAGAGCAAGAGATAAAGGAAAAGAAGATAAAGATTTCTTCCTCTAAGGATGTGGCAAATCTACTTATGGGGCGTATGCGCGATTTAAAGAAAGAAATTTTTAAGGTTTTACTTTTAGATGGTAAAAATAGGCTCATTGATATTGCCGAAATAGAAGAGGGAAGTATAACCGAAGCACATCCCATAATCAGAGAAATTATTTCTAAAACTTTACAGAACTTTTCCGCGGGAATAATCTGTGTCCACAACCACCCATCAGGAGACCCAAGTCCAAGTCCAGAAGATAAAGACTTTACCGACCAACTCAAAGATGCATCAGAGATTATGCAGATAAAACTCTTAGACCACATAATCATTGGAGATAACAGATACTTCAGCTTTGCCGATGAGATGATGATGTAATTTAAGGTATCTTTAAAATGGATGCCTGAAGTCTGGAGAATTATTGAGAAATTACCGATCCAACCTACGCGGTTGAAGGGTAAAAATGGCAGTTGTTTGTAAGATTTGTGGAAGAGAATATGATATCACTCTCTTTGAATTTGGGAGAAGAGTTAGATGTGATTGTGGGAATCTCATTGATTTAAATTTTAAAAGTAAAACCTTAGAGAAAGAAAATGGATGGCTTGCGTTGATAAGAAAGGCAAAGAACTGGATATTTAAGAAAAAATAGAAATGAGAAGGCTGGATAATCGCCAGAGTAAATATTTTCAATTTAGGTCCCTTAAGGTTAAGCCGCGTTTTATTCATTATAAAATAAGTAAGCGTAAAGAAAAATTAGACCGGCGCAGCGCAGGATAAAGATAGATGACTGACTATCTTCCTTTAAGATGGCTTATTTACAAAAAGGAAAAAGATAATTTCCCTTACTGGATTTTTATTGAAGAGGAGAAGAATAAGTTTGTCTTTTTAAAGGCAAATGATAAATGGCCGGGTCCGGGGAAAAATATTTTTTGTAAATATATAGGAGAAGTTACGGAGGGAGAAATTCCTCAGGATGAACCCATAGATAGTTGTGAGATATTTCTCATAAAAAGGTATGGGAAAAAGTTAAATGTAGTTCTCAACCGCAGTCAAAAGAAGCGCTGCTGGTTTATCTTTTTAAAAAAAGAATATAAGAAAAAACCTGGTGAATTTTACTATCAGGTTTTCTGGATAACCCAGTCCTCTGCGATTGCCTCCCGTCGTGGAGCATATATCCCTCAGTTTAAGAAATTAGATAATTTTAAGGTAATTGTTGATATCAACGAAAGATATCCCTACCGATTCGGAAAAATAGAAACAGAAAAGAAGAAATTGCCTATCGGAGACTATGGTTTATTTTATAGAGGGAATTTGGTTGCCCTTGCGGAAAGAAAAACGAAGGATAATTTCTTACATGAGGTTTCCTCCTTTGATGTTTTAAAAGCAAAATTGCAAGAGCTTTCCCGTTATCCTCATAAAGCAGTTATTTTTGAATCCAGTTATTTAGATTTTGTTGAATCCCGGAAAAATAAATTCTATTCGGGAACATTTATTGCTGAATTACTGGCAGAGCTTTTTGTAAAATTTCC
>JAMWCM010000002.1 GCA_023818355.1 Candidatus Omnitrophota bacterium | reverse complement strand
TGAAAAAAAGATTATTCAAAATATGCATCAGGAATAACTATTTTCCTGAGCATTTCTTTTATTCAACTGTTACTCCCGTAAATATAATATTCTTGGGTCCGGGACAAATAAATAGGTAGTATTAATAATTAATTAACCTTATAGTGCGAAGTTTTCTTGCACTATGATTTCAGGAGGCTTGAGATGAGTATAGAAATACTGGAGCGTCCAGAAATTAGTGAAGAAGCAATATCCTTTGTGTCTGAAGAATGTATCCAAACAGGTTTTTCATTATGTACCTCATGTAAAAAAGTTATTCCTGCTAAGATAGTGATGAGGGAGGGTTATACCTATTTAGTGAAAAATTGTATTTATGAAAATAAAGATACCGAAGCCTTAATTGGTAAAGGCTGGGGAAAATCGGAGTTAAGAAAAAAACTATCTTTGAATTGGCCTTTTGTCAAACCTAATTTCGGACAGGTAGGAATAAAAGAAGAAGATATAATAAATCTAAAGTACGTAAACTATATTTTGTTATCCCTTACCAAAAAATGCAATTCTCATTGTAGTATCTGTTTTAATCGAGATACAGAAGAGTATGGCGAATTATCTCTCTCTTATATTAAGAAAATCTTAGCAAAATTTAAAAATAGAAGAGTTATTCTCTTTGGTGGCGAGCCAACAGTGAGGAAAGATTTAGACGAGATAATTAGAATAATAAATCAGTCTGGGAATACTCCTATCCTTTTTACCAATGGTTTAAAACTTTCTCAACTTTCATATTGTAGGGAATTAAAAGAAGCAGGGTTGGAAAGTGTATGCCTCTCCTTTGATGGATTTGCTCCTCATATCTATCGCCTGATGCGGGGGGTAAGTGAGAAGGAATATCATTTTAAATTGGCTGCATTAGAAAATTTAAAAAAAATAGATATGGATGTAATTTTACAGATGACAGTGGTAAAAGGCATAAATGAAGATCAAATAAAGCAAATTATAGATTTTATAGCTCGAAATCCTTTTATCTGTGCCTACTGGATAAGACCGTTGTATTTAAGGGGAGGAGAAAATCTTATGGGATTTGATAAGACGAATTTACTTTCATTAGATGAGATAAAGATTTTAGTATGTCAAGCCTTAGGTATTTCTCCTTCCATTTTTGAACTCTGGGACGAAGTAAAAGCGGAATTTGTAAGTTGGATAGTTAAGAATCTTCCTTTTGCGAAATTGTCAGTAATCGAGCCAGATACATTGTATTTGATGCGGGAAGGTAATACTCTGAAGCCCTTATTTAATGAGGAAGATTTAAATGAGATTAAGACTATTTTAAAGAATAATTCTTGGCAGAGGTTGTTAAATTACCGTTATATAAGCTGGGTATTTGATATCATTAGGACAGGTTTTGATTTCTCACGTTTGGAAAAGAAATTCCGTAAGAAAGGTTTAGTAAGGATTAATCTACGCACATTGGCACCTTATCCTAACTTTATCCTTTCTAACCAATTAACCATAACTCAGATTGATTACTTCTCAGAAAATTTTATTGTAGCTTACTATGGACAATGACTATATTTCTTAATACCAAGGCATTAATTAAACAAATATTTTTAATTTTAATCTTTTTTTCTTTAAGTAGCCAACAGATTGCCTTTAGTCAGATTCTTTTAAAGAAGGAATTAAAAAAGAAGACGGCTGAAGTTAAGTCTTTTGTTGTAAGTTTTCAATCCGCATCTATTATTGATCAAGAGAGACGGGAGGCCAAGGGTGAAATAATTTTTAAAGAAGGCATGGGTACAAGGGTTAAGGAACCAGATATGAATTATATAGTCACCCCTAATATGGTATGGACGTATATACCTTCCCAGAATTCAACCTATTTACTCGACTTAAAAATACTGAGGGAACAATTAGGTCAGGAGGCCGTTGAGAAATATATAAACAGCAGGGTTGATTTAAGACAGCCATTTTGTTATAGAGACGTTCAAGAAGATTCTGCTGTTTTTGAAGGTATAGAATATGTAAAGGAAGAAAAAGCATATCGGTTTAAAGTTTCAGTGGAAACTATCCTTCTTGAAGAAAAGAAGCTTCTTTCTCGCGATGGCAAAATCTGGGTTGGTGAAGATGGCTTATTGCGTAAAATGATCGTATACGATGAGAAATTACAAGAAGTTTTCTCTATTACTTTTACCGATATTGTTTTAAATCCCGAAATCCCCGATTCCGAATTCGAATTTATCCCACCCAAAGATTGTAAAATTATCGATGTTACCCCAGACTGGTTTAATCGGCTTAAGTTGATAAAGGAACTGAGAGAAAAATGAAATTAAAATTCCTTGCTGATGTAGATGTAGAAAAGCCGATAATAGATTTTTTGACTCATAAAGGATTTGATGTTAAATGGGTAACGGATTTGGATAAGAGGATGCTTGATACAAAGTTATTTGAGATAGCTAATAGAGAGAAAAGAATTTTGATTACTAATGATAAAGATTTTGGTGAGATTGTATTCTTTCAAAAAAAGATTATTTATGGTATCATTCTTTTTAGAGTAAAAGGCAAAAAACATCGGAGAAAATTGATTTATTAAGAATTATTTTGAGAAATTATCTGGATAAAATAGAAGGACATTTTGTGATTGTAAGAAAGAATAAATTTAGATTTATTTCTTTGAGGGAGGTGGAAAAATGAATGAGAAGGAGCTTTTAAAGAGGATTGAAAGAAACCCGAAGATTATGTTCGGCAAACCAGTAATAAAGGGAACACGTTTAACAGTAGAAATACTTCTGGAGAAACTTGCCTCTGGTTATACTGAAAAGGAAATAAAACAAGATTATCCTTTTATTACCGATCGCGATATAAAAGCAGCAATTTTATATGCAGCTAAGATATTGTCTCTTGAGGAGGAATTTGAGCTTGTAGAGAAATAAGTCAAATTGATTAAAATGATTTTCTACGCTGGAAATAAAAAAGAAATTTCTCTACTACCTTTATGGATATCGTTTTAAATCCCGAAATCCCCGATTCCGAATTTCAATTCATTCCACCCAAGGATTCTAAAATCATTGATATCACCCCAGACTGGCTAAATCGGCTTAAATTGATAAAGGGATTGGGAGAAATATAGATGAGAAATAAAATTAAAAGTTCAGTATATTATCCTTTGATTAATCGTTATATGAAAGAGCTGATTTCTCAACTAAAAGAAGAAGTCTTAGCTATAACTCTCTTTGGTTCGGTGGCAAGAAATACAGCTAGGAAAGATAGCGATATTGATATTTTGCTTCTTTTATCTAAAAAAGATAAAAAGATTCATGATAAGATTATTGAAATTGACATTTCTTCTTATGATTGGGAAGAAAATCAAATTTTGAGAAAAAAAGGTTATTCAACAAAAATTTATGACATAGAAAAAACTGAAGGAGAATTGAGAAATAATCCTTTGATTTTGTTAGATATACTTGACCATGGAATAGTTCTTTATGACCCTTATAAAAAGATGAGGCACCTTCTTCACGATTTTAAAAATAAACTAAAGGAGTTGGGAACAAAAAAGATTGTTTTTTCTGATGGCAAGTGGTGCTGGGACTTAAAACCCGATTGGAAACCGGGTGAGATTGTGGAGATAAAGTTATGACCAATGAAGAAAGAAAAGATTATCTTTTTTCAATTGCTAAAAAGAAATTTAAGGAGATGTTGAATTCTTATAAGGAAGAGAATTGGAATATGGTGATAAGGAATGCCCAGGAGTCGGTTGAATGTTATCTTAAGGGAATTTTAAAGCTTATGAATATAGAATTTCCCAAAGAACATGATATAGGAGATTATTTTGGGAAGATATTTAAGCAAAAGAAAATTACGGTAGATAATAATATCTTAGATAGAATAAAATTGGTCTCAGAAGAATTAACTAAGAAAAGGGCCCCTGCCTATTATGGAGAGGAATTCTATACCAGAGAAGAGGCAGAAGAAGCTAAGAATTACGCCGAATTTATTCGTAATTTTGTTAAAGATTTATTAGAAAAATTAAAATAAAAAATATTGAATAAATTCTATCTCATCATAATTTTCTTTTTAATTGCCTGGCTATCTTTATTTCCTCAGTCCCTCCAAGAGAGATATCAGATTATTTCAAGAATTATTTTATTTTGTTTCTTGATTCTTACTTTTCTAAAGTTCAGAATGATTAAGAATTTAATTGTCTCTCAAGAAATTTTCTTCTGGCTCTTTTTAGGAAGTCTCAGTTTAAGTTATATCTTTGCGGTAAATAAAGACGTGGCTCTTTTTCAATATCGGAATTTAATACTTATGCCAATCTCTGTCTATTTTCTGATGAAATCCTTGGCTAAAGATAACTCCTTCGAATGGCATCTGTCTCGGATAATTTGTTATTTTTCTTTAATAGTAGTAGTTGCCGGGATTTTAGAATTTATATTTCATAAAAATTTGCTTTATGAGAAATTTCTTTTAAATCCCTTTTATGAAAGATATATCTATTTAAGACGCGTGATGTCTACACAGATGCATCCAGCAGTTTTGGGAACATATTTTTTGGTTTCTTTTCCTTTTGCTAGTTTTTTATTTTTTTGTGGCAGAAATTTTAAAGAGCGGCTTTTAGGTGGGGTTACGGGAGTGGCTGATTTTTTAGGTATATTTTTAGCTTTTTCCCAGTCGGCATTTTGGGGAGTATTTATTTTTCTTACCTTATATTTACTTAAGAAAAACAGAAAATTTTATCTGGCCTTGGTGGGGATACTTTTTATTTTTTTTATATTTATTAGTCAGCTGAGTAAATCCTTCCCTTTATTGGAACGCTTTAAGCCCAGTTTTAATAAAATACTTTATCAAAATCAACTTAACTATAGATTAGATCGTCTTTCTATGGCTTTTAAGATGTTAAAGGGTCACCCCTGGGTTGGAGTAGGGATAAATAATTTTCGTTTTCTTTTTAAAAAATATCAGTATAAGAAGGAATTCCCTTACGAATATAAAATTTTCGAACATTATTATCTCAAAAGAGAAGTCTCAAAAGATGTCCCTTATGAGTTTAAAATTCCTGATAATATGTATCTAACCATTTTTGCGGAAACAGGGTTGTTAGGTTTGTTTTGTTTTTTGTTTTTTATTTCTGGACTTCTTAGAAGAGCAGTTCGAACCTTGAGAATAATTGCTCAGGAAGAAAGAGAGTTTTTGTTTATTTTAATTTGTGGCTTTATTGCAATCTTATTCAATATGGCAAGTTATGATTTATTTTACTGGCATATGCCTTTATATTTTTTCTGGATTTACGCCGGACTTATACGGGGCCTTTCATTTTTAAAAAACACTTGACATTATAAGTTAATTATTTTAAAATAATTAAAAAGAGAGGAGGGTGAAATGACACTCACCAAAAAAGAGATTGTCTTAAAGATTGCGCAGGAGACCGGAGTGAGACAGGTAGATGTAAAGAAAGTGGTGCAGAAAACCTTAGATACTATTATTGATGCTCTGGCAAAAGGGGATAAGGTGGAATTAAGGAATTTTGGGGTTTTCAAGGTAAAATCGCGCAAGCCAAAGATAGGAAGAAATCCCCGCACAGGCGTAACTGTTCCTGTTCCCCAGCGCAAGGTAGCGGTTTTTAAACCCGGAAGAGTGATGAAGCAGCGTCTCAAAGCATAGGTTTTGTGGATAATAAACCAATGGTTGGAAAAACCCCTACAAAAAGGGGGTTTTTATTTGCACATTATTTTAAATTATTATATAATATTCTTTAATGAAACAGATAATTTATAAGGCACTGCGCGGGACAAAAGACATCCTTCCTTCGGAAACTCTTCTCTGGCAGAAACTGGAAGAAAAAGCAAGGAACATTTTTTCCCGCTATCAGTATAAAGAAATCCGTACGCCCATAATTGAGGAAATGAAACTCTTTGTGCGTTCAGTGGGAGAGACCACGGATATTGTGCAGAAGGAGATGTTTTCTTTTAAAGACCGGGGAGGGAGAGAAATTTGTTTGCGTCCGGAGGCTACCGCTTCCTGTGTAAGGGCTTACTTAGAAAACAATGTGGATCTTTCCGAACCCATGGCAAAGTTTTATTATCTTGGTCCGATGTTTAGAGCAGAGCGTCCCCAGAAAGGGAGATTGCGAGAGTTTCATCAGATTGGCGTGGAGGTTTTAGGAGCTGAAAGTTATCTTGTGGATGCAGAAGTAATCAGTCTCTTAGTTGAACTGCTGCGCGATTTTGGCCTGGAAAGTTTTCTGCTGAAATTAAATAGTTTGGGATGTGTTCTGGATAAAAAAGCCATTTCTGAGAGATATCGGGAAATATTATTTAAGAAAAAAGAGAGACTCTGTCTTCTCTGTCAGGAGCGCCTGGAGCGCAATGTCTTAAGGATTCTTGATTGTAAGGAGGCAAAGTGCAGGAAAGTGGTTACGGAGTTGCCTTCTACCTTAGAGTTGATTTGTACAGAATGTAAAAAACATTTTCAGTCCTTAGAGGAGATTCTTTCTTCCTTAGGAATAGATTATGAGCTTGAACCGCGTATGGTGCGAGGAATTGATTACTATACGCGGACAGTTTTTGAATTGGTTTCTGAAGCCTTAGGCTCTCAGGATGCCTTAGCTGCCGGAGGTCGCTATGACAATCTTATTGAAAGCTTAGGAGGTCCCTCACGGGGAGCAGTGGGTTTTGCTCTGGGGATGGAAAGAGTAATCCTTGCCCTAAAAAAAACTGGCAGACTTAACTGGATAGAAAAATCTCCTGAGGTTTTTTTAATTACTTTGGGAGAGGAAGCAGGCCGGGTAGGATTTCTGCTCCTTGAGAATTTACGCCGAAAAGGAATCTCTATAGATATGGATTATACCGATAAATCTCTCAAGGCGAAGATGCGTCGGGCAGACAGAATCAAAGCAAAATTTGTTTTAATCATTGGAGAAGAAGAGATAAAAAGGGGTGAATATCTCTTACGGACGATGGCCACAGGTGAACAGACTTTTCTTAAAAAGGAAACGATTATAGAAGATTTATTAAATAGATTGGTTTCAAATATCAAGTAACAAATGGGAATACAAAATAAACTCTAAGTATGTACCGAACCCATACCTGTGGTGAATTAAATTTGGCTGATGTGGGTAAGGAGGTTCTTCTTGCAGGCTGGGTTGCTTCCCGACGCGACCACGGAAGCCTTATCTTTGTAGACCTCCGCGACCGCACAGGAATTACACAGGTAGTTTTCCATCCCCAGACAGATAAAGGGGCCTATGAGCAAGCAAAAGAGTTGCGTAGTGAGTACCTTATTCAGGTTAAAGGAAAGGTGCAGAAAAGACCCAAGGGAACAGAGAATCCTCGTTTAAAAACCGGAGAGATTGAAATTGAGGCTTATGCCTTAGATATTCTTAACCCCAGCCTTACCCCACCATTTGAGATTAGTGATGAGTTTGGCAATCCCCCTTCTGAGGAATTGCGGCTTACTTATCGTTTTCTTGATTTGCGCAGAAAGATTATGCAGGAGGCTTTATTCATCCGCTATAAGGTATGTAAAGGGTTGCGTGATTTTTTAGACAAGGAGAATTTCATAGAGGTAGAGACTCCCATGCTCACCAAGTCTACTCCTGAAGGAGCAAGGGATTTTCTTGTTCCCGCGCGTCTGGAACCGGGGAGTTTCTATGCCCTTCCACAGTCACCGCAGTTGTTCAAACAGGTTCTGATGGTGGCAGGTCTGGAAAGATATTTTCAGATTGTGCGCTGCTTTCGTGATGAAGACCTGCGCGCTGACCGCCAACCAGAATTTACCCAATTGGATATAGAGATGTCTTTTGTAAAGGAAGAAGATATATTTGCTCTCGTGGAGAGAATGTTTAAATTTGTCTGGGAAGAGGCCTTGAGAAAGGAATTGTTTACCCCTTTCCCGCGTCTGACCTATAAAGAAGCGATGGAAAAATACCATACGGATAAACCGGATATAAGAAAAAAGAAGGAAGGTTTTTCTTTTCTCTGGATTACTGATTTTCCTCTTTTCAAATATAATGAGACAGAAAAACGCTGGGATTCTGAGCATCATCCTTTTACCGCTCCCTGTGAAGAGGACATTGGTTACTTGGAGAGTCATCCGGAAAAAGTGAAGGCGCGTTCCTACGACCTTGTGCTTAACGGAGTGGAGATAGGCAGTGGAAGTATCCGTATCCATAGAAGGGAACTTCAGGAGAAAATCTTTAAAATCCTCGGCATTTCTCCGGAAGAAGCCGAAAAGAGGTTTGGTTTTCTCTTGCGTGCCTTTGATTATGCTGCTCCTCCCCATGGAGGGATTGCCTTTGGTATAGACCGTTTAATCTCCATTATCCTCGGTAAAGAGAGCATCCGTGAGACGATTGCCTTTCCCAAAACCCAGAAAGGAGTTTGTCTCTTGACCCAGGCACCTGATGAAGTTTCAGAAAGACAGCTCAAGGAGTTAGGGATAAAGATAGATAAACCAAAAGGTTGAAGGTTATGGAGAAGAATATTCAGTTTCAAAACAATCAGGAAGCCCAAGCCCTCTTTGGTAAATATGATGAGAACATAAAACTCATTGAGGACTCCCTGGGAGTGAAAATTGTGGGAAGGGGAGAAGCGGTAACGATTATAGGAGAAGACCCAGAGGTAGAAAAAGCGGTCAGTCTATTTACTGAGCTCCTTGCGGTGGTGCGTAAGGGTGGGATTGTGAGAAAACACGAGCTTCTCTTTGCTCTACGCACAGTTAAGGAAGGGAAGTCTTCACAACTGCGGGAGATTTATCTTGACCGAATTGAGGTATCTTCCAAACGGCACTATATTACTCCCCAAACAAAGGGGCAGAAGGAATACATTGATGCCATTCGCAAATACGATATCGTTTTCTGTATCGGTCCTGCAGGGACAGGGAAGACCTATCTGGCAATGGCGATGGCTGTAAATGCTCTGCAGAATCAGGATGTTTCTCGGATAATTCTTGTTCGGCCGGCGGTGGAGGCGGGAGAGTCCTTAGGTTACCTTCCCGGGGATATATATGAGAAAGTTAGCCCATATTTAAGACCTCTATACGATGCTCTCTATGATATGATGGAGGTAGAAAAGATTGAGCGCTATATGGAGCGGGGGATTATTGAAGTGGTTCCCCTGGCTTATATGCGGGGAAGAACTTTGAATGATTCTTTTATCATCCTTGACGAAGCCCAAAATTCCACTCCCGAGCAGATGAAGATGTTTCTCACCCGTTTGGGATTTGATTCCAAGGCAGTGATCACTGGAGACATTACACAATCCGACCTCCCCTTGGGAAAAGAATCGGGTTTAATTCAGGCACAGTATGTGCTTAAAGATATAGAGGGGATTAGATTTGTGGTGCTTACCGGAGAAGATGTGGTCAGGCATGAACTGGTCCAGGAAATAATTAAAGCCTATGCCCGCTTTGAATCTTCCCGAAACCAGTAGAATAAATTATGGATAAGATTAAGTTTAAAAAATTTTTTCGGAAATATCTGCGGATAATTTTAAACATAATCTTTTTTATACTTACTATCCTTACCATTTCCACTCCCCAGGGACGTTTTGGGAGAGGATTGAAAGAAGGAAGCATTTCTCCTTACGACCTTTATTCTCCTCTGGATACAGTGGTTAAAACCGAGATTGATGAAGAAAGAACAAAAAGGGAGAAGCAGAAAGCAAGAGAAGGAGTGAGAGATATCTATGACTACGACCGGATTAAACTTGAAGAGAGAATAACCTTCCTTCAGAATATTTTTTCTCAACTAATTGCTTTTAAAAATTCTTCCCAGGGTGAAGAGACGCAGAAGGCGGAAATTGCTCGCCGGTTTTCTCTCTCCTTATCCGTAGTGAAAACTCTTCTGCAGATAGAGGATTTAAGTAGGGCAGAGAAGGAATTCCAGGAGTTATTTTCGCAGTTTCTTAATCAGCCAATCCTTCCCTCTTCCCTGCGGGAGGAATTATTGAAACTTAACAAAACAAAAATTCTCATTCGGGACATAGAAAAAAATACGATTACCGAAGCAGAAACCCTTTCCCTTCCCGTTCCTGAAGAAATTACTCGGAAAATGGAGGAATATTTAAATAATAGAAAATCTCCGCTGATGATGAATAGAGAGATAAGGTCTTTATTAGAAATGATTGTTGAACCAAATCTCTTTTATAATCAAGAGATAACTTTCCGTTTTAAGACCGAAGCCGAGGAGCGTGTGCGTCCATTTTATAAAGAAGTGGATATAAAGAAGAATGAATTAATTCTTGCCAAAGGACAGCGGATTACGCTCAGGGAAATGAGGATTATAGAACAGATTAATAGAGAGATGGGTAAACTCAATGTGGTTTATACGGCTTTAAGTGCGGGGATTCTCCTTATTTTCTTATTTACCCTGGCGGGATTTTATATTCACCATTATGAGCCTGAGGTCTATCGCCACCTAAATGAACTAATTTTTGTAGAATTTTTGTTTTTAATTTCTCTTTTGGTTACCCGTTGGGGGTATTTTTCTGGTCTCAATCCTTTTTTGCTTCCCCTTCCTGCAACCGCAATGTTATTCAGTCTTTTGTTAGGAGGAAGGATTGCCATAAAGATATATATTTTTCTCACTCTGGTAACTGCTTTTATCTTAGAATTTAATTTTAAATATATATTAGTTTTTCTTATTGCGGGGACAATGGGGGCGCTTCTGGTAGAGAGGACAAGGAGACGTTCCCAGATTTTGACCAGCGGAGTGGGGGTAGGAGTGGGGGAGTTCATTTCTATTTTTGCCATTGGTCTGGGAGAACAATTGAATTTGCTTGATTTAGTGAAAGAGGCAAGCTGGGGATTCAGTAATGGAATTATCTCCGCATTTATTACCTTAGGGAGTCTCTCCTTTTTTGAATATCTCTTTCAACTCACTTCCAACATCACCCTTTTAGAATTATCCGATACCAATCATCCTCTGCTAAAAGAGTTGATTCTGAAAGCCCCCGGGACCTACCATCACAGTTTGATTGTGGGTAATCTTGCAGAAACTGCCTGTGCGGCGATTGGAGCCAATTCCCTGCTTGCCCGGGTGGGGGCATACTATCATGATATTGGTAAGATTGAAAAGTCCGAATACTTTAGCGAAAACCAGCCTCCCTCGCGTTCCAAACACATCCGACTTACTCCGGAATTGAGCAGTCTGGTGATTATTAACCATATAAAGAAAGGTGTGGAGAAAGCAAAGAAACACAGGCTTAATCGCAAAATCACGGAGATCATTGCCCAGCACCATGGAACAAGTAAAGTCTATTATTTCTATCAACAGGCACTCTTAAGGGAAAAAGAGGAGAAGGAGATTGATACTACACGCTTTCATTACCCGGGACCGCTTCCCCAGACAAAAGAGGCCGGGGTGGTTCTTCTTGCCGATTCCGTAGAAGCAGCCTCCCGCGCCATTATTGAGCCCAATCCTGTGAGCATCCGTAACCTGGTGAAGAAAATTATCAATGACAAATTTGTTGATGGACAACTCAATGAGTGCAATCTTACCCTACAGGATTTAAACAAAATCAGTGAATGTTTTATTAAAATTCTCCTGGGAATTTTTCATACACGGATAAAATATCCGGAAATGGAAAGAGATGAAAATAGAGGTAATCAGGCGCATAAAAAAGAAAATACCCTGCTCGCAAGCGGAGATAAGGAATAACCTCCGGAAGGTTTTGAGGTTATTAAAAATAAAAAATGGAAGTCTCAATGTAGTGATTGTAAGTGACCACTTTATCCGTAAACTGAATCGCCGTTTTTTAAATAAAGACCGTGTCACCGATGTGCTTGCCTTTGGGGAGGAGGGGAAAGAGGGGATAAAAAATGGTTTTTTAGGGGAGGTGGTTGTCTCGTTAGATACGGCAAAGCGTGTAGCCAGAAGATACGGTAAGCGGATAGAAGAGGAGTTTTTTCTTTATCTTGTTCACGGAATTCTCCATCTTATCGGTTATACTGACCGCACTCTCCGGGAACGGAAAGCAATGGAAGAAATGCAGAATAAAATCGTTACTCAATTATTCTATGATAAAAAATAGCACTTTTATGGAAAGTCTCAATCGGGCAATAGAGGGTTTTCTCCAGACTCTCCATTCCCAGCGCAATATGCGCATCCATTTTTTCCTTGCATGCTTAGCTATAATCCTCGGCTTATATTTAAATTTCAACCGTTTAGAATTGGCCATTCTTTTTGCTACCGCCACCCTGGTTATTTTTGCAGAGATGGTAAATACGATTGTGGAATACCTGCTTGACCTTTACAAACCCCAACCCGACAATCTTGTAAAATTGATTAAAGATATCTCTGCCGGTTCGGTTCTTCTTGCCTCTTTACTTGCCTTAGGGGTGGGTTATCTTCTTTTCTTTGACCGGATGCATTTTTCTCCGGAGAATCTTTTAGTGAGGATAAAACAGTCAGACTGGCACATCAGTCTGGTAATTTTGATTTTCCTTATTGCTTTGGTGATTGGAATAAAATATCTCTTCCGTCAGGGAAGCCCTCTGCGGGGAGGACTTCCTTCCGGACACTGTGCTTTTGCTTTCTCAGTCTGGACAATCACTTTACTTTTGCAAAAAAACAATGTGGTAAACTTTTTGGTTTTTCTTCTTGCCCTCATCATTGCCCGTAGTCGGATAAAGACAGGGGTGCACAACCTTTACGAAGCAGTTATTGGGGCTCTCTTAGGAATTGTCTTTACGATTTTAATTTATCAGTTACTGCTATGAAGAAACTAATTACGAAGTTAAGAAATAATTTTATCAGTGGTTTGCTTGCCCTTTTTCCTTTAATCGTCAGTATCTTGTTTATTCGTTTTTTGTATCTTAAATTAGACCGTCTAATTCTGGAACCGGTAACGAAACATCTGCTGAAGATTTTTCCTGTGGTTTATCTTGTTCCTGTATTTAAGATTCTTGTATTTATTTTCACCGTTATTTTTATCTCCCTGATGGGTTTTGCTACCAAAGTTATTCTTACCCGAAGGCTTATATCTTCTCTGGAGAACCTGTTTATGCGTCTTCCTTTATTTGGGAAAATCTATAAAGGGACAAAGGAGATTTCCGATGCCCTTCTCTGGGATAAAAAGGGAGCGTTTCGGAAAGTAGTTCTGGTAGAGTTTCCCCGGGAAGGCTCTTATAGTCTTGGTTTTATCACTTCGGAAGCGAAAGGAGAGCTTCAGAAGAATATAAAAGAAGAGGCGGTAACCGTATTCATTCCCACCGCTCCCAATCCCACCAGTGGTTTTGTTCTCTTTGTGCCGTTAAGCAAGTTGTTACCCTTAGAGATGTCGGTAGAGGAGGGAATAAAACTGGTGATTTCCTTTGGAATGGTCTCCAGATGATTGAGAAAGCAGAAGCGATAGTGCTTAAACGGAAGGAGTTTCGCGAGACAAGCCTTATCCTTACGCTCTTTACCCGGGAATGGGGTAAAATTAATGCTCTGGCAAAAGGGGTGCGTATACCCACATCCCGCTGGGGAAGTAACTTCTCCCTTTTTAGTCATAATCTGATAGTTTTCTATCCCCGCAAAGGGCTCAGTTTAGTTACCGAGGCAGAATTGCTTGAAGATTTTTCAGAAAAATTAGCGTTTTTCTCCCGGCATCTCTTTGCTAACTATCTCACCCAGCTTGTGGATTTAATTATGCCTCTGGAGGATAAAAATGAGTCTATCTTTCAACTTCTCTTAAAGACCCTTTTTCTTCTGGAGAAGGGAAAGGAACCGGAGCGACTGATGCGGATATTTGAGATAAAGTTGCTTCAACTCAGTGGCTTTTCTCCCCGTATTGATACCTGCCTCCAGTGCCAGCAGAAAATTTCCCGTTTTGCCTATTTCAGCCATACTCAGGGAGGACTCCTCTGCAAACTTTGCCTTCCTTCACCAGAATATGCCTCTCCGCTTCAGCCAGGGACAGTTTCTACTTTGAGATACATCATCAATTCTTCTGGAGAGGAAATTTTTTCCCGTCTGCGGATGAATAGAGTAGTAAAAGATGAACTTCGCTGTCTTCTGGCTAAATTTTTATCCTATCATTTAGAAACTTTACCCGGCAGTTTCCGACTTATCGCAAAGCTGTAACCTCCACATGCGGTTAACTAAATAAATTCTTGTAATCAGAAGAAGAATATGATATTTTATTATCTAATAAAAATGGAAATGGTGATGCGTAAAGCAAAAATAAATGAGGTTAAAGAAATCCAGAAATTAATTAATTTTTATGCAGAGCAGGGGCTAATGCTTTTCCGTTCGCTCCAGGAATTATATGGCAATCTCCGCGATTATTTTGTTTGCGAAGAAAAAGGAGAAATCTTGGGAACCTGTGCTTTACATATTGTCTGGGAAGATTTGGCCGAGATAAAGTCCTTAGCAGTGAAAGAGAAATCTCGGGGGAGAGGAATTGGCGGGGGTTTGGTAAATGCGGCACTTAAAGAGGCAAAATCTTTAAATATAAAAAATGTTTTTGTCCTTACCTATAAACCAGAATTTTTTGCGAAATTTGGCTTCAAGGAGATTGATAAGAAAGAACTTCCTCAGAAAATCTGGGGTGAATGTATAAACTGCGCGAAGTTTCCCGATTGCGAAGAAGTGGCTATGCTTAAACAGATTAACCCAGATTGAAACATATAGATAAGAAGAAATGGGATTAACAATTACCGAAAAAATTCTTTTAAGACACTCAGGAGATAAGGAGATTTATCCTGGGAAGTTTATCCTCGCAGAAGTTGATTTTGCTTTTGGAAACGATATCACTGCTCCCTTAGCCATTAAAGCCTTGGAGGAGATAGGGATAAAGAAGGTTTTTAACCCTAAGCGAATTGCCTTAATCCCTGACCATTTCACTCCCGCAAAAGACCTTTCCTCCGCAAGACAGGCAAAGATTCTGGCAGATTTTGCCAGGAAATATAAAATTAAACATTACTATGAAGTGGGGAAGATGGGGATTGAGCATGCTTTGCTTCCAGAGTTGGGTTTGATAAATCCCGGGGATTTGGTTATTGGTGCAGATTCCCATACCTGCACCTTAGGCGCTTTGGGAGCATTCGCTACCGGAGTAGGTTCTACAGACCTTGCGGGAGCAATGGCTATAGGTAAAGTCTGGCTTAAAGTTCCGGAAACAATAAAATTTGTTTATTACGGAAAATTGCATAAATGGTTAACCGCCAAGGATGTGATTTTATATACCCTTGGCGATATTGGGGTGGAGGGAGCATTGTATAAAGCGATGGAATTTACAGGTGAAACAATAAGCAAACTTGATATGGATGGGCGTTTTACTCTCTGTAATATGGCCATTGAGGCTGGAGGAAAAACAGGGATTATTGAACCTGATGAGATAACCCTAAATTACATCCAGCGAAATCAAAAATCAGAAATCAAAAATTTAAAATCAGACAAGGATGCAGAATATGCGGGGATTAAAGAGTATGATGTGCGGAATTGGAAAGAACCAGCAGTTGCCTGCCCGGATTTACCTTCCAATGTAAAGCCAGTTTCGGAATTGAAGGAGATAAAGATTCACCAGGTGGTTATTGGTTCCTGCACAAACGGAAGGATTTCCGATTTAAGGGCTTCGGCAAAGATTCTCAAAGGTAAGAGAATCCATCCAGAGGTAAGGATGATTGTTATCCCGGCAACCCAGAGTATCTATCTTCAGGCAGTGAGAGAGGGTCTGGCAGAAATTTTTGTTAAAGCCGGTGCGGTATTTTCTACCCCTACCTGTGGTCCCTGTTTAGGGGGGCATATGGGAATCTTGGATAAAGGGGAAAAATGCATTTCCACTACCAATCGCAATTTTAGAGGAAGGATGGGACATCCGGAATCAGAGGTTTATTTAGCCAGCCCCCTGGTGGCTTCTGCTTCCGCCATTAAGGGAAGGATTGCCCATCCTGGGGAGGTGAGTGCATAAGATGGTAATTAGAGGTAAGGTCTGGATTTTTGGAGATGATATCAATACGGATTTAATTATTCCCGCAAGATTTCTTATCAGTAGCCATCCGGAAGAACTGGGGAAGAATCTCTTTGCGGATTTAATCCCCGGATTTTCTCAGAAGATTGAAAGGGGAGATGTTATTGTTGCCGGGAAAAATTTTGGCTGTGGTTCCTCAAGAGAACATGCTCCCTTAGCCATTAAGGGAGCAGGAATATCTTCTGTAATTGCCATAAGTTTTGCCCGGATATTTTTCCGCAATGCTATAAATATAGGTTTACCCATTATAGAGTGTAAAGAGGCAAAAGAGATAGGAGCAAAAGAGGAATTGGAAATAGATTTAAAACAGGGAAAAATTAGAAATTTAACTCAGCATAAAATTTATGATATTCAACCTTTTCCGGAATTTTTGCAAGAATTGATTAACCAAGGCGGATTACTGAACTGGATTAAGGAGAATAAATATGTATAAGATTGCGGTAATTCCTGGAGATGGAACCGGTCCTGAGGTTATTCGTGAAGGGCTGAAGGTTCTGGAGGCAGTGGCAAAACTTACAGGTTTTGAATATCAGACCAAGATTTTTGATTTAGGAGGAGAGAGGTATTTAAAAACAGGTGAAGTTTTTCCAGAAGAGATATTTGAGGAAATTAAGAAATTTGATGCGATTTATTTAGGGGCAATTGGTCATCCTGAGGTTAAACCCGGAATATTGGAGAGAGGAATTCTCTTAAAGTTAAGATTTGGATTAGACCAGTATATCAACCTTCGTCCGGTTAAACTCTATCCAGGTGTGGAAACTCCACTTAAAGATAAAAGTCCTCAGGATATAGATTTTGTGGTAATCAGAGAAAATACCGAAGGTTTGTATGTGGGTGAGGGAGAGTTTATAAATAAGGGGAATGAAAATGAAATAGCTATCCAGATAAGTAGAAATACTTATAGAGGGATTGAGCGCTGTATAAGATATGCTTTTGAATATACAAGAAAAAGGAATAAGCAAAAAAAACTTACCCTCTGTGCAAAGACCAATGTTTTAAACTATGCCTCTGATTTGTGGTGGCGGGTTTTTCAGGAAGTGGCGAAAGACTATCCGGATATAAAAACTGATTATGCTCATGTGGATGCTACCTGTATGTGGATGGTAAAAAATCCGGAATGGTTTGATGTGATTGTTACCGATAATATGTTTGGCGATATCATTACGGATTTGGGAGCAATTATTCAAGGTGGCTTAGGCATTGCGGCAGGAGGAAATATTAACCCTCAAGGAATTTCTATGTTTGAACCCATTGGCGGCTCTGCTCCCAAATATGCCGGTAAAAATGTAATCAATCCCTTAGCCGCAATTTGTGCCCTTTCGATGTTACTTGAGCATATTGGCGAAGTAAAAGCCGCTCAGCTGATTGAAAATGCCGTAATAGAAGTAACTTCCAAGAAATTAAAATCTCTTGCCGCAGGTAAAATGGGGTATTCAACCTCTGAGGTTGGAGACTTAGTAGTGAAACACTTAGTTGGTTAGTAGCTAGTTGGCCACAGAAATTCCTTGACCAACCATTATTATCTGTCTTTAGGCTTTACCATGATTGCTTTTCTTATTATCCTCTTTGGATTTCTGAAATGAATCAGGTCTTTTAAGCCAGTTTTGTTGCATAAATTATAAAAATAAAATTTACCTTGACAAATTTATGAATATGGTTATATATAATTATGAAAAGAGTAAAATTAGTGAAAGAAGGGGATAAAAATGAGGAAGATATTTATTTTTAGTTTTGTTTTAATTTTGGGAGTTTTGATTGGAACTGGGAAGCAAAGCTTAGGAGATTTGTTGGCTATTTCCCAAGATACTTTATGCAGAAGAGTTAAAGATTTTCCAATATTGGCAGCGGATATAAAGGAGGCAGAAGGTGCAGCATATAGTGCCTATGCGGGTTACTATATGCCAGCTGTGGGTTTCTGTTACTGGGAAATTATTAAAGACGATTTAGAACCAGAAAGAGATGAGGTTTTAAAGTTCTCTTATTATAATCGCCATGCTCCGTGGTATCCTTATCTGGCTCTATTGATGCCTTTACAAAAAGGGCTTAGCCTATCCCCAGAGGGATCTTTAGTATTTGAGTTAAGGAGAGGTGAAGATAAGACATCGGTTTCTAATGTTAAAATTAGGTTGAGATCCGTGGAATATAAAAGAACACTTCATAAACCAGGAATTATTTTCGGAGATGTTTTGGGAGAGTATGAGCTTAAAGGAATATCTACTAAGTTTGGGGAATTCGTTATCCCTTTAGGGAAGAAGGGTTTTGGATTAGAATCCCCAATTTCTTCAGATAATATTTTGGTTGAAATAATAGTTGAAGGTAATGTCACTGGTGTTTTATATGTGGATGATGTTTTTCTTAGGAAGTAAAAATAGGTATATTACATAAAGGCTTTTAAAAAATTAAGTTGTTAATCAGTGGGTTGAATTTTACTTTTTTCGCCTCGCGACCTCCTCAACTGGGCAGAATAAATTTTTTTCTTAAGCTCCGTGTCTTTTCTCCGTGTTAATCTCTGACTCCCTCAGGGAGGCGTGATTTTTATTTCCCTTTTTCTCTTTTTATGGTATCATTTTTAGAAAGATGAGAATTTTCCATTGCTCTTATTTAGATGGTGATGTTGAATTAACTGATGAAAGATTATTTCATATTAAACAGAGACATCCTGATGTTGAAATATTTATCTCAAAAATTCGCGATGTATTGTTAGTGCCAGAATTAATAAGACAAAAGAACGATGTTTTGTTGTTTTCATTGTTTATAGATGAGATAAAGAAATATTTCGTGGTGGTTATCAAAAGTGAACTAAGAAGAAATTTTATTCTCACTTGTTATTTAACTTCCAAAATTAAAGGAGGCGAGGTCGTATGGATAAAGAGAGATTAAATATTTATTACGACAAAGAAGCGGATGTTCTGTATATTTCTAAAGGTAAACCTTCTTCCAAGGATGAATCTGAAGAAATCGATGCTGGAATAGTGGTAAGGAAAAATTCCAAAACAGGGGAGATAAAAGGACTAACCGTGGTTTCACTTACGAAGTTAAAAAAAAATATCTTGCCAATGAAAGTCTCTTTTGAAGAACTTAGGGTTTAGTTAATGAATATCTTTGTTCATTTGTATTTGTCTTGGGATGGCTATATCTGGACTCGCGACTTCCTCAACGGCTAGAATAAATTCTTGCCTTAAAATCTGTGTGCATCCATATTTTATCTGTGTGAATCTGTGTTTTTACTTTCCCTTTTTCTCTTTTTATGCTATTATCTTTCTATAAAGGGGTAAATGATGAAAAAATATAATGTGGTTGTTGTGGGTGTGGGGGCAGTGGGAGTGGAGATGCTCAGGGTCTTGCGCCAGCGTAAATTTCCCCTCAATCAACTTAAGGTTTTGGCACGGAGTTCCCGGGATATTTTTGTTGATGGAGAAAAATATACAGTAAAAGAGATTAAACCTGAGGAGTTTGAAAACTGTGAGATTGCTCTTTTCGCCGGAACCGAGGGAGAAAAGGGAGCAGCGGTTACTTATGCACCAGAGGCAGTAAAAAGGGGTGCGGTTGTTATTGATAACGGTGCAGATTTCCGGATGAATCCCGGTGTGCCTTTGGTGGTTCCGGAGGTTAACCCTGAGGATGTAAAATGGCATAGAGGAATAATTGCCAATCCCAACTGTTCCACCATCCAGATGGTTGTGGCTTTATGGCCGATTTACAAAAGGGTAGGAATTGAACGGATAATCGTCACTACCTTTCAGGCAGCATCAGGGGCAGGAAAAGGAGCGGTCCAGCAACTGATGGAAGAGATTAGGGCAATATTTAGCCAGAAACCTTTTGATGCAGCAGCATCCCTTGAGGTAAAGGGAGTGGATAGGGTTTTACCGCAGCAGCTTGCTTTTAATCTCTTTCCCCATATCGGAACATTCGGCGAATGCGATTATACTATGGAGGAGTGGAAATTGGTCAAAGAGACGCATAAGATTATGCATGATGATAAAATTAAAATTTCCGCCACCACGGTGCGTGTTCCCGTGCGCACCGGCCATGCGGAGGCTATTTATATTGAGACCAAAGAACTTATTAGCGTGGAGGAGGTGCGTAAAATCTTAGAAAATTCTCCGGGGATTAAGGTGATGGATAATCCGAAGGATAATCTCTATCCCTTACCTAAGGATGTGGAGGGGAAGGATGAGGTTTTTGTGGGTCGTATCCGCAATGACCCTTTTGTGAAGAATGGGCTCTGGCTCTGGGTAGTTGCGGATAATCTGCGTAAGGGAGCAGCTTTAAATGCGGTGCAGATTGCGGAGCTGGTGATAAAAAATTCAAATATCAAATATCAAAATGACAATGCAAAATACAAAAATCCTAAATGCTAAATCCTAAACAAATCCCAAACCCCCCAATTATCCAAATTCCCAGCAGGTTGGTTTGGAACATTGGGATTTAGGAATTAGAATTTGTTTAAAATTTAGAAATCTGGATTTAGCTTAGTCCATTTTTATAGGTAATTTTGATTTTTGCATTAATGCCCAACAGATTATGAAGACTAAATCACGGGATACTTGGAAAACTAAATTCGGGGTAATCATGGCGGTAGCAGGAAGCGCCGTAGGTCTGGGAAATTTCTTGCGCTTCCCCGTTCAGGCAACCGCCAACGGTGGAGGAGCATTTATGATTCCCTATTTTATTTCGCTTTTTCTCTTCGGTATCCCCTTGATGTGGATTGAGTGGACAATCGGTCGTTATGGAGGAGGCTTTGGACATGGAACTGCTCCGGGGATATTTCATAGTCTATGGGAGAAGAATCGCTTCATTAAATATTTTGGGATAATTGGGATTTTTGGCCCTTTGGTTATTTTCATTTATTATACCCATATTGAATCTTGGACGCTGGGTTATAGTTTCTTTGCTTTAATAGGAAAATATGTAAATATAAACTCTCCCCAGGGGATGCGCGATTTTCTCGCTGGATATCAGGGTTTGGTAAAGAATCAATTTTTTTCTGGACTTGGCTGGGCTTATCTATTTTTTATCCTCACCTTTTTCTTAAATATTTTAGTGGTTTATTATGGAGTTTCCCGGGGCATAGAAAAACTTTCTAAGATTGCTATGCCTCTGCTTTTTCTCTGTGCAATTTTATTGGTTCTCCGGGTTCTTTCTTTAGGGATACCCAACCCCACAAAGCCTGACTGGAATATTCTCAATGGTCTGGGTTTCTTGTGGAATCCGGATTTTTCCAGTCTCCGTTCACCAAGGGTATGGCTGGCAGCCGCCGGACAGATTTTCTTTACTTTGAGTGTGGGGATAGGAGTAATTCTTACCTATGCCAGTTATCTGGCGAAGAGTGAAGATGTGGTGCTTTCCGGGCTTACCTCCGCAGTCACCAATGAATTTGCGGAGGTGGTCTTAGGAGCAAGTATTATCATTCCTGCCGCCTTTGTTTTCTTTGGTCCGATGGAGATAAAAAATATTTCCCAATCTGGAGCCTTTGATTTGGGTTTTGTCACTATGCCCATTGTTCTGCAAAAAATTGCTTTTTCAAGATTCTTTAGTTTTCTCTGGTTCTTCCTCTTGTTTTTAGCCGGGCTTACCTCTTCTATCTCTTTAGCCCAGCCGGCGATTGCCTTTATGGAGGATGAGTTTGATATTCCTCGCAAAAAGGCAGTAGGAATTTTTAGTATAGTTACTTTTATTCTCTGTCAGCCAGTGATATTTTTACTCTCTCGGGGAGTGGTGAATGACCTTGATTTCTGGGGAGGAACATTTTGTCTGGTTTTTTTTGGAACGGTAGAAACCATACTCTTTGCTTGGGTCTTTGGGATGGAACGTGCCTGGGTAGAGATGCATCACGGAGCAGATATAAACATTCCCCGGATTTATAAAATTATTATCAAATACATCACTCCTTTAATTCTCTTTATCATTCTTATCTCCTGGATTTTTGGTAAGGATGGACGGGATACTCTCTTCTTACGCAATGTTCCTGAAGAAAACAGGATTTATATACTGGGAATGCGTTTATTGCTTTTACTTCTCTTAATTACCCTGGGGATACTGGTAAAGATTGCCTGGAAAAAGAGGAAAACTTAAATGAATATTGGGGGTTGGTTTTTTCTCTGTTTTTCTTGGGGGATTATTTTTGGTTTAATGATTTTTTGCTTCCGGAGGGTTTTTAAAAGCCAATGAAGAATGTATGGGTCTTTATCATCTTAGGAATTATGGGTTTAACTCTCCTTATTACCCTCTACTCCCATACCTATCCGATTGCCGCGGTGGAACTAAAGATTTCCCGCGATAAAGCCATCACACTTTCCCGCCGATATCTGGAGGGGTTAGGTTACGACCTGAAAAATTATACCCCTACGGCAATTTTCTATAAAACAGATAAACAAGCACTCTATCTACAAAGTGTTCTGGGAGTAGAAAAGACCAATGAGTTTGTAAGAAAAGACAATTTCTTCTGGTGCTGGTCGGTGCGCTGGTTTAAAGAATTGGAGAAAGAGGAGTTTTCTGTGGGTATAGACCCCGGGACCGGTAACATTGTCCATTACCAGCATAAAATATTGGACGAAATAGAAGGGGCTAGTCTCAATTCTGATGGAGCCCGGGCAATTGCTCAGGAATTTTTAATAATGATGGGATTTAACTTAGAAGAGTGGAATCTTGTAGATGCCTCACAGGAGAAACAAAAGAATCGCATTGACCATTCTTTTGAATGGGAGAAAAATGATTTTCAGATTGGAGAAGCCCCTTTAAGGGTGTATGTAAATGTTTTGGGCGACCGTGTAGGTGGGTTTTGGCGTTATTTTAAAGTTCCGGAAAAATTCCAGCGCCAGTATCAAAAGAAACTTTCCTACGGTTATGTCTTAGGCTTGCTGAGTTCTCTTTTTACTATTTTAATTTATCTCCTCTGTTTTATTAACCTCTTCATCTTTCTGAGAAGAAATGCTTTTTTCTGGCAGTTTGCTTTTTATACTACAGTAATATTGAGTATCGGTTATCTCTTTGAATTCTTTAACTCCCTCCCCCTCATCTGGTTTGACTATGAAACCACAATGAGTAAGACGATGTTTTTTAATATCCATTTCCTCTCCACAGTCATTTCCACACTTCTTCTATCTTTAATGGTGTTTCTCTTTGGTTCTGTAGGACATTCCCTTTCTTTATCCGCGGGGGTGGATAGGTTACCCATTATTAATGCTTTTAGGAATAAAAACTTTTCTTTAACGGATACCTGGAGAATTTTTATCGGCTATCTTATGGCATTTTTCTTTTTGGGATTTGTGACCTTATTTTATTTTTTAGGCATAAAATATTTTGGGGTCTGGATGCCTATGGATTCCCGTTATTCCAATATGCTGGGAACATACCTTCCCTTTCTTAATCCTTTTACTGTAGGATTAACCGCTTCTGTTTCAGAAGAATTTATGTTCCGTCTCTTTGCCATTTCTTTTTTCAAGAAGTATTTCAAAAAAGATTTTATTGCTATCTTAGTTCCGGCAATTATCTGGGCATTTTCTCATTCAACTTATGAAGTATTTCCTCCCTATGTAAGGGGAATAGAGTTGACATTGGTGGGGATAGTTCTGGGGTATCTTTTTCTGAAATTTGGGTTAGAGACGGTAATGATTATCCATTATGTGATTGATGCTGTCTGGGTGGGTATCCCTTTGTTAGAGTCTAAGGTTTTTTATTATCAACTGAGCGGAATCATCGTTATTTTCAGTGCCCTCATCCCTTTCTTCTTTACTTTTCTCTTTAAGCGCCAGAGTTAAAGATTGGATACCCTTAGAGGTAAAGATGCGTAATTTTAAATTACTTATTGAATATGAAGGGACAAATTATTGGGGATGGCAGATACAGAATTTAAAATCAAAAATCAAAAATCAAAAATTAAAAATAAGAACTGTGCAGGGAGAGATAGAAAAAGCATTAAAGAAGATTTTTGGGAAAAGCATTAGGTTGATAGGTTCGGGAAGGACGGATGCGGGAGTTCATGCTTTAGGTCAGGTAGCAAATTTTAAAGTTAATACAAAAATAAAACCCACAAACATTAAGGATGCCTTAAATCGTTACCTTCCGCCCGATATCCGCATTGTTAATATTGAAGAGGTTGAGGAAAATTTTCATGCACGCTTTTCAGCCAGAGCAAAAATATACCGTTATTTTATTTTGAATCGCAGAGTTCCCTCTGCCTTTTACCGAAACTATTCTTGGTGGGTCAAAGAAAAATTAGATTTTCAGGTTATGGGAAAAGCTGCCCGAATTTTTTTAGGAACCCATGACTTTAAGTCCTTTGCTTCCACTGACCCTAAAAGAAAATCAGATAATTTTGTGCGCACGATAAAAAAGGTTTTACTTAAAAAACATAAGCATTTCATAATTTTTGAAATTGAGGCGGATGGTTTTCTTCATAATATGGTGCGGAATATGGTAGGAACACTTGTAGAGGTAGGAAAGGGTAAACTAACTCCTTTTGATGTAGAAAATATTTTGAAATCACATGACCGGCGTTTTGCTCCTCCTCCCGCCCCTTCCCAGGGCCTTTTTCTGGTGAAGGTGAAATATTAGAGTTTCATTTTGAATACATAAAATATCTGGTCTTCATCTAATTTAGGTTTACCCTTGAAATTTAAAATCTCAAGACTTGCCTTCTCTCCCAGCCATTCCTCAATTTCCTTGATTTTAAAATAGGGATAAAAGATATCCAGACCGTGCAAGAGGTCTTTCCACTCTTCTCTTAAAATCTTTTTTTCGTTTTCTTTATCTATTTTTTCCTCTTCTTTATTGATGATCTCCTGAAAGGAAAAACTTTCCTCTTTTGAGGAGGTAGCTTTCTCTTCCTTATCTTCGGAAAAAACAGGAGATACAATTAAATTCAAAAAAACAAACAGAAAGATTAACCTCTTCATTTTCCATTAAAAGTATAGCATATAATTTATAAATTGACAATATAATTTTTCTTGAGAATTAACTTGAAATATGGTATCTTCTTAACCATAAAAGGATAATTTTTATGGGTAAAATGAGTGATTTTTTCAACCTCACTTCCCTGGAAACAAATTGGCGCACAGAAATTCTTGCTGGGCTTACTACATTTATGACCATGGCTTATATTATCTTTGTTAACCCTGCCATACTTTCCACCGCCGGGATGGATTTTGGAGCGGTAATGGTAGCCACCTGTCTGGCTACCGCAATCTCTACTATCTTGATGGGAATTTTCACCAATTATCCCATTGCCTTGGCTCCAGGAATGGGAATGAATGCTTACTTTGCCTATACCGTATGTATAGGAATGGGTATTCCCTGGCAGGTTGCTTTGGGATGCATTTTTATTGAGGGAGTGATTTTTATCTTCCTTACCCTTTCCCGGATCCGGCAGATGATTTTTGATGCCATTCCCCAAACTCTGCGCATTGCCGTTGCCTGCGGTATTGGACTTTTAATTGCTTTTGTGGGATTAAAAGAGACAGGGCTGATTGTTGCTCATCCGGCAACCTTGGTTACTTTAGGGAAAATTACTACTCCTTATACTCTGCTTTCTCTTCTGGGACTGTTGATTACCAGTCTATTTTTAATTAAAAAGATAAAAGGAGGAATTTTCTTAGGGATTATTATCACCGCTATCTTGGGAATTCCTTTGGGGATAGTAAAATACAGAGGTTTAATCAGTCTTCCCCCATCCATTTATCCCACCTTACTAAAACTGGATATTTTCGGGGCTTTTAAACTCGGATTTTTAACTATCATTTTTACTTTTCTTTTTATGGATGTTTTTGACACCGTAGGCACACTTGCGGGTGTAGGAGAAATCGGAGGATTTATCCGTGAGGGTAAGCTTCCTCGTGCTGGACGCTGTCTATTTGTAGATGCCCTGGGAACGGTTTTAGGTTCTCTACTGGGAGTTTCTACGGTAACAAGTTATATTGAGAGTATCTCCGGGATAAGTGAGGGAGGCCGTTCCGGTTTAACCAGTGTAGTGGTGGGACTGCTTTTTCTTATTTCTCTTTTTTTCTATCCCTTTACCCGGATGATTGGCGGAGGATATGAGGTGATTCCGGGGGTGGTTTTACATCCAGTTACTGCTCCGGCTTTAATTATTGTCGGTGCTTTGATGTTCCTTTCTATAACTAAAATTGATTGGCGGGATTATGCGGAAGCGGTCCCGGCCTTTTTAGTGATTATTATTATGCCTTTAACCTTCAGTATTGCCAATGGACTTGCTATAGGATTTGTGAGTTATACGGTGATAAAATTACTTTCCGGCAGAGGGAGAGAGGTCTCCTTGCTGGTATATCTTCTTTCTATATTTTTTATTTTAAAATTTGCCTTCATTAAGTAAGAGTGGGATGACAAAAATTCTCCCTTTTCAAGGTATTTTTTATAATTCTCAAAAAATAGATGACTTTGCAAAAGTAGTTTCTCCTCCTTACGATGTGATTTCTCCGGAAGAACAGAAAGAACTTTACCGAAGACATCCCTTAAATATTGTAAGGATTGATTATGGTAAGGTTTTTTTTAAAGATTCTCAGAGAGATAATCGTTATACCCGGGCAAGAGACCTCTTCCAGAAGTGGTTGAGGGAGAAAATACTCATTCAGGACAAAGCTTCCTGTTTTTATCTTTTATCTCAGGAGTTTACTTATAGGGGAAATAAATTTGTGCGCTGGGGGATTATTGGCCGGGCAAGACTTTACGAGAAGAGAAGGGTATTTCTCCATGAGAAGACTTCTCTTCTGCCAAAAGAGGACCGGTTTAAACTGCTTAAAGCAGTGAGGGCAAATTTAAATCCCATTTTTACCCTTTTTGAGGATAAAAATAGATTTATTTACAATCTGAGCAATTTTTATCTCCCTAAGCAGCCATTCATTCAATTTAATTTTTCTCAGGTAAAACATTGTCTCTGGCGTATAGATAGGCCTGATTTAATAACAAATATCCAGAGAGAGATGGAGAATAAAAATATTTTTATTGCTGATGGACATCACCGTTATGAAGTAAGTCTTTTATACCAGAGGTATCGCCGAAAGGCAAATCCTCATCACACCGGAAAAGAGGATTATAATTATGTAATGGCATATTTAACCCCTATGGAAGATAAGGCTTTAAAGATTCTTTCCATCCACCGCCTTATTAAAGAACTCCCTCCTGCTTTCTGGGATAAACTCAATTTATACTTTGAAATTTTACCCTGTGGGAAAGATTACCTTTTGAATGGGTTAGATAAGACCGAAAGTAATGCCTATTTATTGGGGATATATCTGGGAAAAGGGAAATATTTTTTACTTCGTTTGAGGAGTAATTTGGATCCCGAAAAACTCATTTTCCAAAATAAACCCGCGGTATGGAAAAAACTTGATGTTTCTCTTTTCCAGGCAATAATCTTGGAGAAGGTCTTTTCCCTTAATAATTCTAATTTTGAATTAATATCTTATACTCCGAATTTAGAAGAAGCAATTCAGCGGGTAAATAACCATGAATTCAAGATTGCCTTTTTTCTTAGACCGACTTCTGTTTGCGCAGTAAAAGAGATTGCGCTGTTAAGGGAGCGTATGCCCCATAAATCTACCTACTTCTATCCCAAGCTTCCTTCAGGGCTAATTATCAATCCTGTATAAATATTGCAGAGAAAATATTTTTATGATATAGTATTTAAGACTCGCTTATAAAAGGAGGGTGAAGGGATGTATGCAGTATTGAGTATAGGGGGTAAGCAGTATAGAGTAAAAGAAGGACAGGAGTTTAAGGTGGAGAGATTACCCGTTAAAGGTAAGAAGCTTGTCCTCAAAGAAGTTATGCTGGTTGCCGATGATGGTAATATAGAGATCGGGAGACCATTTGTTTCTCGGGCAAGGGTGGTTTGCGAAGTATTGGGAGAGGAAAAGGCGAAGAAAGTGGTGATTTTTAAGTATCGGAGGAGAAAGAATTATCGGAAAAAGATTGGGCACAGACAATTGCTTACGCATTTACGAGTTAAAGAAATAAGCATCGGAAAGATGGAGAAGGAGGCTGAAGAATAAATGGCTAAGGCAACTTCCGCGGGAAAAAATGACCGGGATAGTCCGGGGAAGAGATTGGGAGTAAAACATTACGCTGGAGAATATGTAACTGCGGGAACTATTTTAGTTAGACAGCGGGGAACAGTTTTTAAACCGGGATTGAATGTGGGTATGGGGGATGATTATACTCTCTTTGCCAAAAGAGAGGGCAGGGTAGAATTTCCTAAACCAAAAATAGTTTGCATAGTCCCCTAAACAATGAAGACAAACTTTATTGATTATGTAGAAATAGAGGTTAAAGCCGGTAAGGGAGGGGATGGCTGCACCAGTTTTTTTTACGACCGGTTTAGTCATTTCCCCAAACCCGATGGAGGCAATGGAGGTAAGGGAGGAAATGTAATTATAATCGCTGATGAAAATATTCATACGCTCTTAGACCTGCAGTATCGTAAGAGGTTTGTTGCGGAGAATGGACACCATGGAGAAGGTAATTATAAAAAGGGCGAGGCGGGGAAGGACTGTTATATTTTAGTTCCTGTAGGAACTTTGGTTAAGGATGCTCAAACAGGATTTATCCTGCGCGACCTAACTCAACCGGGAGAAAAGGTTATTGTGGCTAAAGGAGGAGAGGGAGGGAGAGGGAATCGTCCCCGGAAGCCCGCTACCCCGGGAAAATTGGGAGAGGGAAAAAAGTTAATTCTGGAACTCAAATTAATTGCGGATATTGGATTGGTAGGTTATCCCAATGTAGGGAAATCCACCCTTCTAAATCGTATCTCTTCAGCGCATTCCCAGGTAGGGGATTATCCTTTTACCACCAAGGCACCGGTACTGGGTCGGGTAGAAATAGAAGATGAGGAATTTACCTTTACGGTAGCCGATATGCCCGGTCTAATTGAGGGAGCACATAGAGGCAAAGGTTTGGGACATACTTTTTTAAGGCATATTGAGCGGACAAAAATATTACTCCATATGATAGATATTTCGGAATCTGCAGGAAGAGATGCCTATGATGATTATCTCAGTTTAAATAAAGAGCTTTTTTTATATAAACCTGATTTAAAAGAAAAAAAACAGATTATTGTCGCCAATAAGATAGACCTTCCCGGGGCCTGGGAAAATTTAGAAAGATTTTCCCGAAATTTGAAAGAGAAAATCTATCCTATTTCTGCCCTTAAAGGGGAAGGGATAGAACAGCTTCTGCAAGCGGTTAAAGAAACCCTAAGTTAGGGCTGAATCCTCGCTATGCGGAAAGAGATAATATCTAAGGTAAGAAATTTGGTGATAAAAGTGGGGACAAGCGTGCTTGCCACCAACTCGGTTATTGACTCCACAAAGGTGGAAAAGATTTCCGAGGAAATTAATGCTTTATTGGATAGGGGAATAAAAGTCTGTTTAGTTTCCTCGGGAGCCATAAGTAGCGGAATGTCCATATTGGGTATGAAGAGAAGACCCAAGAATCTGCCCGAACTGCAGGCAACCGCTGCCGTAGGGCAGAGGTATCTTATGGATTTATATGCGCATGCTTTTCAAAAATATAATAGAATGGTAGCACAGGTGCTCTTAACTCAGGAAGACCTGCGGGAGAGAAAACGCTATCTCAATGCGCGGAACACAATTTATACTCTTCTTAAGGAAGGGATCATTCCCATTGTAAATGAGAATGACACGGTTGCGGTGGAGGAGATAAAGTTTGGAGACAATGATAGACTTTCCGCTTTGGTTGCCAGTTTGCTCAACACAGAACTGCTCATCCTCCTTTCTGATGTAGATGGTTTTTTTATAAGAGAGGATGTGGTTTCTCTGATTAAAGAGATAACCCCCGAATTGGAGAGATGGGCTTGTGGAACAAGAAATAGAGAATTATGTGTGGGGGGGATGTCTACCAAACTGGAGGCAGCAAAAATTTGTTTGCGTGCGGGTATACCCTGCATAATTGGTAACGGAAATCAGCCTCGTATATTGGATAAAATTATGAATGGAGAAGAGATAGGCACGCTGTTTTTGCCACAGGAGAAAAAGCTTTCCAGTAGAAAACAGTGGATGCTTTTTAACCTAAGTCCAAAAGGTAAAATCTATATTGATCGTGGGGCAAAGGAAGCGATTTTAAAGAAAGGCAAGAGCCTCCTTTCTGCAGGGATCGTGAAGATAGAGGGAGATTTCTCGGAAGCAGACCTGGTAAGTATTCTGGATGGAGAAACGAAAAGAGAGATCGGCCAGGGAATTACCAACTATTCGTCAGAGGAATTAAGCAAGATCAAGGGCTTAAAGACTTCTGAGATAGAAAAGGTCTTAGGCTATAAATATTACGATGAGGTTATTCATCGGGATAATCTGGTGATACTCTGAGGGGAAAATGTCTCTGAGAGAAGAAGTATTGGAAATTGCTCAAAAAGCCAAAGCATCAATATCTGCGTTATCTCTCCTTCCCACGGAGATTAAAAATAAAACCCTGAAGGAGATGGCGAAGGTTTTAAGAGATAATGGGGATTATCTACAGGAGGAAAACACAGAGGATATAAAAATAGCCAAAGAGGGAAATTTTTCTTCGGCTTTTATTGATCGGCTCAGAATTAATGAAAAGAGGATTGCCGAGATGGCAAAATCCTTAGAAGAGATTGCCCAACTTCCTGACCCCGTGGGTGAGGTAATTGATACCTGGAAAAGACCCAATGGATTAATCATTGCCCAAATGCGTGTTCCCATCGGAGTGATTGGGATTATTTATGAAGCGCGTCCAAATGTTACTTCGGACTGCATTGGTCTCTGTTTAAAATCTGGAAACAGCGTAGTCCTAAGGGGTGGGAGTGAAGCCATCAATTCTAATCGGGCAATTTTTAATCTCCTGCAAAAAGTAGCTCTACAAAATGGCATTCCTGAGGGAGCTATCCAGATGATTCCTACTACCGACAGAAAAGCGGTGGAGATTCTTTTAGGACTAAATAATTACATTGATTTAATCATTCCCCGGGGAGGGGAGAGTTTAATTCGGGAGGTAACAAAGAGATCAAAAATTCCGGTGATAAAGCATTACAAAGGAGTTTGTCATATTTTTGTAGATGAATCTGCGGATTTAAATATGGCGGTTAAAGTCTGTTTTAATGCTAAGGTTCAGAGACCAGCAACCTGTAATGCTATGGAGACGATGTTAGTTCATAAAGATATTGCCGAAAAATTTTTGCCCCTCATTGCCAGGGAATTTAAAAAAGCAGGGGTAAAGATAAAAGGTTGCAAGCGGACAAAAAAAATCTTGAAGGATATAGAATTGGCCAAAGAAAAAGATTTTTATACTGAATGGTTAGATTTGATTTTATCGGTAAAAATAGTTAACAATATAGATGAGGCAATTGCGCATATTGCCCAATACGGAACCCAGCATTCAGATGCGATTATTACTGAGGATAAGCGGAATGCCTTCCGCTTCTTAAGAGAAGTGGATTCCGCAGCAGTATATGTAAATGCCTCCACCCGTCTTACCGATGGTTACCAGTTTGGGCTGGGAGCAGAGATGGGGGTCTCTACGGAGAGAATCCACTGTCGTGGACCAATGGGTTTAAGAGAGCTTACTACTTACAAATATATTGTATTAGGTAATGGACAGATTAGAAAATGAGGATTGGCATTTTGGGGGGGACATTTAATCCGGTGCATCTTGGTCATCTCAT
>JAMWCM010000065.1 GCA_023818355.1 Candidatus Omnitrophota bacterium | reverse complement strand
ATACACCTGAAATTAACCGGTCAGTTGATCTATCCTGGAGAACCGAATAAATCAAGGGTAAGCTTTAAACTCTCTGATGGGAAATACTTAGACTATCGTGACCGGAGAGTTTTGGGAGAATTGCGCTTAATTGATGATTGGAGAAAACTGAAATTTATTCAGGAGTTAGGTCCTGAACCTTTTGATATTGGTTTGGAAGAATTTAAAGAGATGCTTTCCGGGAAGAAAACAAAGATAAAACTTCTTTTAATGGATCAAACTTTTATTTCCGGGGTGGGGAATCTTTATGCGAATGAGGCACTTTTTAGAGCAAAAATTAATCCCCAAAGGCAGGCAAATTCTCTATCGGATAAGGAAAAAGAATTACTTTTTAAAGAAATAAAGGATACATTGAATGAGGCAATGAAGTATAAAGGTTCTTCTGTAGACCAGTATTTACAATTATCCGGTGAACCTGGAGAATATGCGAAGTATCATAAAGTTTATGACCGGGAAGGAAAACCCTGTCTTGTTTGTAAAACCTCTATAAGAAGGATTACCTTGGGAGGAAGAGGAACTTATTTCTGTCCAAATTGCCAGAAAATTTAGTTAAATGGTGCTTGATTATAACCAAATTAAGGATAAAAAAGATATTATTGTTTATATAGGAGAAATAAATAAAGTCCTCAGTTTGTTACCAGAAGGAATGGTTGATTGTATCATAACCTCACCTCCCTATTGGAAGCAAAGAGATTATAAAAATCCATTGCAGATTGGACAGGAAAATTCATATCAAGAATATATAAATAATCTGGTTAATGTTTTTGGTAGGATGAAAAAGATTTTAAAACCTACAGGAACCTTTTTCTTGAATGTAGGCTATAAGTACAAGAGTAAAGAATTGCTACTTATCCCTGAACTATTAGCGGTTGAATTACAAAAAAATGGCTGGGCACTTCTGAATAAAATTATATGGTTCAAACCAAACGCAATGCCTTCTTCCCTTGATTGCAGATTTTCTAATGTTTATGAACCAATATTTTTGTTTGTAAAAGAAGAGAATAAATATAATTATTATTTGTCTTTAGATAAATTAAGATTACCAATTAGTAATCTTACAATTGATAGAAATCCCGAAGATATTTTAGGTCTTGAGGTAAAGAACTCTCTTTTAAAAGAAAATAAACTCAAAGGACAAGTGATAAATATTTTTAAAAATTCTAAAGGAGATATATTTGCTGAAGTTCTTTGGGAAAATAAAAAAACAACTATAGAATTAGTACAGGATTTTAGCGAAGAATCTCAGTTACCAGTTGAATTGGTTTGTCAAGGTTGCAAAAAAATTATTAAAAATGAAATGGATATAAACGCTCATTATATCTGTAAAGAGTTTCCTAAACCCATTTTACCTCCCCAACCCGATCTCAGTGAACGAATTGAGTTGAAGCCCTCTGTATTATTTCCTTATATTAATTCTCTAACCAAACAGTCTAAGAGACAGGATTATAAAGGTAAATTTAAATTAAGCCCTGATAATAGGGGTGCTTCCCCGGGTGCAAGAAAATCTCTTTTTGGAGAATATTTGGTGCTACAAAGAAGATACAAAATTTTTCAATCCATAATTGCTGAGTATCTCAGATTTTGGAGAAGAAATGGAGGCATTACCACAAAAGAAATTGATAAATTATTAGGTTATAGAGACACGGCTGGACATTGGTTTAGGAGGGATACGGGTAGCTGGGGGAGAGGTGGTTCTATTCCTTTACCGAATGATTGGTTTAGATTAAAAGAAATCCTCAAATTTGATGCTCTCTATGACAGATGGGTTACCGAAACACATTTGGTTCTTCAGACAGTAAAACCACATCCAAAAGGGAAAAATCCTGGCGATGTTTGGAGCATAAAGCTTCAACCTTTTCCTGAAGCTCATTTTGCTACCTTTCCGGAAGAACTTGTGAAAAGATGTATTGAAGCTGGTTGTCCTGAAGGAGGAGTCGTATTGGACCCTTTCGCTGGTTCAGGAACAGTAGGAAAAGTTGCTAATGATTTGGGAAGAAATGCTATATTGATAGAACTTGTTCCTGAATATCTGAATATTATTAAGAAAAGATGTCTAAATATTAGAGAGGTAATCTATGTTAAATGATTTTGAACTTGAGAAAATAGAAAGACAATATTTTGATTTAATTTTGCTTCACCTAAAGCAGGATTTAGGCGCTCTTATTAATGGATTGAACTCACGAATAAAAATTCTGAACGACTGGTATGATAATTTTATAAAGACAGCAAGGAAAGGCTATAAAGCATCTGATTTAGATAGCGGGGCAGAGAGGATCTTTCATCATTTCTTTGCCTCAATTTTACGATTTCCAAATTCCTCTCCTCTCGGTTCGGATTTGATGTTTGAACTTCCTGATGCTTTTATGCATATTGAAATTAAAACTGCTCTTTTGAATAATCCAGCAGATTACAAAGGGAAAATTAATATTGCAATCAATCAAACTTCTTATGTAGTAGACAAGATATTCACCCCTAATTTGCCCCAATATTATCGAACCTCCCTTAGAATAGAGAAGCCTTGTCTAACTTATATTGTTCAAATAGTTCATGAACATGCTAAACCAAATATTAAGGCTCTTAAATTGGTATGCATTCCTAATGGACAGCTCTATTCACATTATGGGAAGGGTATTTTCAAAAGTGGTAAAGGTGGTTATGCCAAAGGTAGAGATTTTCGTTATCATTACTCCAATGGTCCTTATTTCAAACTCTTATCTAAGAGATACAACGAGAAAATATTTAGAGTGGAATTAATATATTTAGCTAAAGGTTTAGATAAAAAAGATATAACCAATTTATCAGACATTCCTGTTCACTTTCAATTTTAAAAATATTAGCTAACCGTGATTCAGAAAAAAGTAAAAATAGTTTCTAATCTCCAAGTAGTTCCTGAGCATTTCAAGATGGTGTTGGAGGCACCAGAGATTTCCCAGGAGGCTAAACCCGGTCAATTTCTGCATATTCGGATTCATGAAGGTTTAAATCCTTTATTGAGAAGACCATTCAGTATACACAGAATAACCAGTAGCCAGATAGAAATTCTTTATAAAATAAGAGGGAGAGGAACAGAGATTTTGTCGCAACATAAATCTGGAGAATTATTGGATGTTATTGGTCCTCTCGGTAACGGCTTTCCTCTGCCCGTAACCAGTAATCCGAAACCAGTAACCAGTATTCTGGCTGCCGGAGGAGTGGGGGTTGCTCCTTTAGCTTTTCTTGCTGAGAAATTAAGGGAAATCAGGAATCAGAAATCAAAAATCAAAATTATTGCTCTCCTTGGAGCAAAGACGAGAGATTATATTCTTTGTGAGAAAGAGTTTAAGAATTTCTGTGAGGAGATAAAAGTTGCTACCGAAGATGGTTCTTGGGGATTTAAAGGCTTGGTGAGCGATTTGTTAAAAAAAATATTAACCCCTAACCCGAAATCAGAAACCAGAATTTATGCCGCCGGTCCAATTTTGATGTTGCAAGAAATTAAAAAAATTGCTAATATGTTTAAAATTTTGGCTTTTGGCTCTTTGGAGGAAAATATCGCCTGTGGTCTTGGGGGTTGCTGGGGATGTGTAGTAAAGACCAGTCAAGGTTATAAAAGGGTTTGTAAAGAGGGTCCGGTTTTTAATTTGGAGGAGATTCTTTGGGAATAGACCTTTCAGTAGAGATTGGGAAATTGAAATTAAAAACTCCGGTTTTAGTGGCTTCGGGAACCTTTGGTTATGAGGATGATTATGCAGATTTGCTTAAAAGTAATCGCCTTGGTGGGCTGGTTACTAAGACGCTTACCTTAAAACCCCGTCAGGGAAATCCTCCTCCGCGTACTGTAGAAACTCCCTGGGGAATGCTCAATTCTATTGGCTTACAGAATGAAGGGGTGGATTTTTTCTTAGAGAAAAAACTCCCTTTACTTTCCCAGTTTAAAATCCCCCTGATTGTAAGTATTGCCGGAGAGCGTATTGAAGACTATGGATTACTGGCAAAAAAATTGGATAGCGTAAAAGAGATTTCTGCCTTAGAGATAAACATTTCCTGTCCCAATGTGGAGACAGCCGAGGAGTGTTTATTTGCTCAAGATTTTTATCTTACCTATGGCGTGGTAAAGGCGGTAAGAGAATCTACGGCGAAAACGATTATTGCCAAACTTTCCCCCAATGTTACCGATATCGTCTCTATTGCCCAGGCGGCCTTTGATGCGGGAGCGGATGGGTTGGGTTTAGTAAATACTTTTTTGGGTATGGCCATTGATATTGAGAAAAGAAAATCAAAGTTAGGAACTCTCTATGGAGGATTAAGCGGACCGGCGATTAAACCTCTATCTCTGTATTTAGTGTATAGAGTAGCAAGGGCGGTAAAACTTCCCATAATTGGTATGGGAGGAATTATTTCTTCCGCAGATGCCTTGGAGTTTTTTCTTGCGGGAGCAACTTCTATAGCGGTGGGAACAGGGAATTTTATTAATCCCCAGGTTACTAAGGAAATTGTGGAAGGGATTGAGGAGTATCTTAAGGGGCATAACTTAAAGAGTGTAAGGGAATTGGTAGGGGCATTGAAGGTGATTTAGGATTCATGAAGCGGATTACGGAGCGTTTGATTATTGCTTTGGATGTAGAAAATCTTGTGGAAGCAGAACGGGCGGTGGAGAGTCTTATCCCCGCGGTAAAAATTTTTAAGGTAGGAGCACAGCTTTTTACTGCTTGTGGTCCTGAGGTAATCCAGTGTATAAAGAAACAAGGGGGGAAGGTTTTTTTGGATTTAAAATACCACGATATTCCCCATACGGTAGCTAAGGCGGTGGAAATTGCTACGCTTAAGGGAGTTTTTATGCTTACCCTGCATATCCAAGGAGGGTTTCTGATGCTCAAGCGTGCTCTGGATGTAGCGAAGGCGGTGGCGAAAAAAGAAGGACTAACCCGTCCTCTCCTTTTGGGAGTAACTGTGCTTACCAGTCTTGAACACGATGACCTTCTCCAGTTAGGCATAGGCCGGAGCGTAGACATGCAGGTTTTACATCTTACCCGTTTAGCGCTCAAGGCAGGGCTGGATGGAGTGGTTTCTTCTTCTGAGGAGACAAGGCTTATCCGGCAGAATTTTGGTGAAAAACCTTTGGTGGTTACCCCGGGTATTCGCTTGAAAAAAATATCTGCTGATGACCAGAAAAGAATTGCTACTCCCGAAGAAGCCCTAAGAGCAGGCGCAGACTATATTGTGATTGGAAGACCAGTGCTTAAAGCAAATAATCCCCTTAAAGAAGCGGAGAAGATAAAAGCAATCATCAAAGAACAGGAAGAAATTTGGGAAGAGGAAGGAGGGCAGAAATGACTAAGGAGGAAGTTCTGGATATCTTGGGAAAGACAGGGGCAATCTTGAATGGGCATTTTGTTCTTTCCAGTGGTCTACATTCCGATAAGTATATTCAGTGTGCCTTAACTCTGCAATATCCCAAGTATTCTGCTTGGCTAGCCAGGGCAATTGCTGATAAATTCAGAACCGAGATGGTCAGTGTGGTGCTTTCTCCGGCATTAGGAGGAATTGTTTTGGGACAGGAGGTAGCAAAAGCAGCGGGAGCAAGGGCAATCTTTGCCGAAAGGGAAGAGGGAAAGATGACTCTGCGTAGGGGATTTTCTTTTAATAGGAATGACCGGGTATTAATTGTTGAGGATGTGGTAACCACCGGGTCTACTATTGAGGAGTTGATAAATTTAGTTAAAGAAAATGAGTCAAGATTAATTGGGGTTGCGGCAATCGTTGACCGTTCTACTGAGAAATTGAATTTCAGAGACCGTTTTGAATATTTGGTAAAAATTCCCATTAAAAATTATTCCGAAGACAAATGCCCTCTCTGCAAAGAAGGGGTTCCTGCGGTGAAATTGGGGAGTCGGGATTTGAAATAAAGGGAGATAGATATGGAAAGGAAGCTTAAAATAGGATTACCTAAGGGGAGTCTTCAGGAAGCAACCTTTTATCTTTTTAAAAAAGCGGGTTTTAAAATCAGCCTCTCCGAACGTTCCTATTTTCCTACTATTGATGATCCGGAGATTGAACCGATTTTATTGAGGGCACAGGAAATTCCCCGTTATGTAGAGACAGACCTTGATTGTGGGATAACCGGGGAAGACTGGATTCAAGAGAACAATGCTTTGGTTAAAGAAATTTGCGAACTTGTGTATGCGAAACAATCTTTAAGACCCGTGCGCTGGGTCGTGGCTGTTCCTGAAGATTCAGCGGTTAAGAGTTTAAAGGACCTGGAAGGTAAACAGGTGGCTACAGAATTGGTTAATGTGACTAAAAGATTTTTTGAGAAAAATGGAATAAAGGTAAATGTAGAATTTTCCTGGGGAGCAACCGAGGTAAAAGTTGCCCAGGGTTTAGTGGAGGCAGTGGTTGACCTTACCGAAACGGGAAAGAGTTTAAAAGCACACAAGTTAAGAGAAATTGCTGTAGTCTGCGAATCTACTACCAAGTTTATTGCCAATCCCCGGGGTTGGAGAGATAAGTGGAAGAGAGAAAAGATGGAGCAGATCGCTATGCTTTTAAAAGGGGCAATCGCCTCAGAGACAAAGGTAGGGTTGAAGATGAATGTTGCTCAGAAAAATTTAGAGAAAATTATTAAGGTATTACCTGCTTTACGCAATCCTACGGTTTCGGAATTGACTCAACCCGGTTGGGTTGCCATTGAGGTAATTGTTGATGAAGAGATTGTGCGCAATCTTATTCCTCAATTGAAGAAATTGGGCGCGGAAGGAATCATTGAGTATCCTTTAAATAAGGTGATTTATTAAAACAGCCACAAATTTTCTTGCCTTTTTTCTTTCCCTTTTGTAAAATATTTTTGCATTTTGGTACTTAATTTTTAATTCTGACAATTTCAGGGAGGAAGCGATGCCTTGTGGAAGAAAAAGGAAATTAAGAAAGATTAAGACCCACAAGAGGAAGAAGAGAAGAAGAGCGCTTCGCCACAGAAAGAAGGAGTGGTAATTCCGATTTGGCGGGATTAAGCAATTTCAAGGGAGAGGGATGTTTTTTCTTCTCAATTTTATTTTTTTTCTGCTTTTTTCAGGTTGTGCTCCAAGGCAAATGCAGATAAGAGGCGATTTTGCAGAGTTGAATTATGTGGGTTCCCATTTGCCAGCCAGAGAAGAAGAGAGCACTTTCTATGCTTCTTATCTATCCGCGGTTTTATATGAGAATGAGAATGATTTCTCGCAAGCAATAGAAGAGTATAAGAAGGTCTTAGAATA
>JAMWCM010000064.1 GCA_023818355.1 Candidatus Omnitrophota bacterium | reverse complement strand
AGGGGAAAATAAAAGTATCGTTGTTCTCTCACGAGAAGTAAATTCCGGAACACATATATATTTTAAAGAGCATGTCTTAGAAAATGAAGAATTCTCCCCCCAAGCACTTTTACTCCCTTCCTCTCAGGCAATTGCTGATGAAATAGCGCTTAATCCTTACGCAATAGGTTATTATGGGATGGGTTATCTTTCGGAGAGGCAAAAGGCAATTTCTATTTCTCTGGATGGTAAAGAATACATTCCTCCCACCATAGAGAATGTAATGGAAGCTAAATACCCCATCTCCCGTCCTTTATTTTTCTATACCCCTGGGCAACCGAAGGATGAAATTAAAGATTTCTTAGATTTTGTCTTATCCCCCGAAGGACAGAAGATTGTTCTGGAACAGGATTTCGTTCCTTTAAAGTTGAACCGATGAAGAAATTGAGAGAATTCATTATTGAAAAAACAATTTTTTTAAGTGGGATAGCTTCTATATTATTCGTCTTATTGATTTTCCTCTTTCTATTGCTGAATGGACTTTCTCTTTTTAAAACCGTAAATTTTAAAGATTTTTTATTAGGAGAAAATTGGTCTCCTGTATGCGAGCCCCCTTCTTTCGGGATATTACCTTTAATCTTAGGTTCCCTTTTTGTAACCTTAACTGCTGCGATAATCTCCATCCCCATTGGTATTGGTTCGGCGATATACATTGCCGAAGTTGCTCCTTTAAAAATTAAAGAGTTCTTAAAAGCGATGGTGGAGACTTTAGCGGCAATTCCCTCCATTGTTTTGGGTTTCATTGGGATGGTAACCTTGGTTCCTTGGATAAAGCGTATCTTTAATCTTCCCACAGGACTTACGGCTCTTTCCGGGGCAATCCTGCTTTCCTTTATGGCTCTCCCTACAATTATCTCTATTACGGAAGACGCTCTCTATGCTGTGCCTAAGGCTTATAAAGAAGCTGCTTTCGCTATTGGAGCAACCCATTGGCAGGCGATTCACAGAGTGATTCTCCCGGCCGCTTATCCAGGGATTTTTGCCGCAGTGATGTTAGGTATGGGTAGGGTTATTGGGGAAACGATGGCAGTAATGATGGTTACCGGAAACGCCCCTTTAATTCCCAAAAGTCTTTTGGTTCCGGTGAGAACATTGACCGCAACCATTGCTGCTGAGATGGGAGAAACGGTAGCCGGTTCTGAGCATTATTTTTCTCTCTTTGCTATTGGGATAATCCTTTTTATAATTTCATTTATTATAAACATTACTGCTGAGTTTTTTCTCCATCGGGAATGAATCAAAAAATAAAACAAAAAATAGCTTTCTTTATTCTATTTCTCTCAATTTGTCTTGTAGTCATTCCCATAGTTTTGCTTGTGATTTTTATTGGGATAAAAGGTTTGCCGGCAATCAACTGGGAATTTTTAACCGGTTTACCAAAACAGGGGATGCGTGCAGGAGGAATTTTCCCGGCAATTGTTGGGACGGTATATTTAGTTATCGGAGCAGTTTTATTCTCTTTACCTATCGGAATTCTTTCGGCAATCTATCTCTCGGAATATGCTAAAGAAAATATCTTAACTCGGCTTATAAGATTAGCGATTATAAATTTATCCGGTGTCCCTTCTATCGTTTACGGCCTATTTGGTTTGGCTTTCTTTGTCATCTTCTTTAATTTTGGAACCTCTGTTCTCTCCGGTTCACTAACCTTGGGGATAATGATTCTTCCTATAATTATTACCGCCACGCAAGAATCTCTAAAAAGCGTTCCTTATGCATTTAGAGAGGTCAGTCTATCCTTAGGAGCAACAAAATGGCAAACGATAAAGAATATAGTCTTACCCAATGCTCTTCCGGGAATCTTGACGGGGACTATCTTAGGGATAGCGCGGGCAGCCGGCGAGACCGCGCCCATTCTTTTTACCGTGGCTGCTTTTTATCTTCCCCATTTACCGAAATCAATATTTGATCAGGTTATGGCTTTACCTTATCATCTTTATGTCATCTCTACCCAAATACCCGGTGTTCCTGATAGGATGCGCTATGGAACTGCCCTTGTCCTTTTAGTTATGGTTTTATCTATAAATCTTATTGCCATCATACTGCGTTATCAATTGAGAAAGAAAAAAAGATGGTAGAGAAAAAGGTTGAGGTTAAAAATTTGAATGTCTGGTTTGGCCAGACACATTCTCTGAAAGACATAAACCTGGATATATACGATAATGAAGTATTGACTATTATTGGTCCGGCGAATAGCGGAAAGACTACTTTTTTAAGAATGCTCAATCGTCTGAATGAATTACAGGAGAATTTCAGGTTTTCCGGAGAGATTATCTTTGACCATAAAAATTTTTTTGACTTCTCGGTTCAGGAATTAAGAAAGAAAATAGGGATGGTCTTTGCTTTGCCTGTTCCCCTCCCCTTGACTGTTTTTGATAATGTTGCCTATGGGCCGAAATTACACGGGATAAGAGATAGGGGGAAATTGAAAGAGATTGTAGAAAGGTCTCTGAGACTTGCTTATCTCTGGGAAGAGGTAAAGGATAGACTGAACGCTTCCGCCTTTTTACTCTCCGGAGGACAGCAGCAGAGATTATGTATTGCCAGAACCCTTGCCTGTGAGCCAGAGATAATTTTATTTGATGAACCTTGTTCAGGTTTAGACCCTGTATCTACAGCAAAGATTGAAGAGGCAATGCAGGAGTTGAAGAAAGATTATACTTTAGTATTGGTCACAAATAATGTAAAACAGGCAGCGAGGGTTGGGGACAGGACTGCTTTCTTTTTGTCCGGGGAACTCATTGAAATTGAGAGAACAGACAGGCTCTTTACCGCTCCTAAGGATAACCGGACAGAGGGTTATATTTCTGGAAGGTTTGGTTAAATAGCGATGAACCTAGATAAGATAGTCGTAAAAAATTTAAATTTCTATTACGGAGATTTTCAGGCTTTAAAAGATATAAATTTGACTATCTCTGAGAAGGAAATTACGGCGATAATTGGGCCATCGGGTTGTGGCAAATCTACGCTCTTAAGATGCTTTAATCGTATGAATGATTTGCTGGGAAATACAAAGTTAACTGGTGAGGTTTTATTTGAAGGAAGAAATATATACGAAAATAAATTTGACCTCTTAGATTTGAGAAAGAGGGTAGGGATGGTTTTTCAGAGACCCAATCCCTTTCCCTTATCTATATATGAAAATATTGCTTTTGGTATAAAGGTCCATAGAGCAGCCGAGAGAAAAGATATCCCCGGGATTGTTCAGAAAAGTTTAGAAGCCGTGCATCTCTGGGATGAAGTTAAAGACAGATTGAAAAAATCGGCATTAAAACTGTCTTTGGAGCAGAAACAGAGACTCTGTATTGCCAGAGCAATTGCCGTGAAGCCTGAGGTCCTCTTAATGGATGAACCCTGTTCAGCCCTGGATGCCATTGCCACCTTAAAGATTGAAGAACTTATGCAGGAATTAAAGAAAAATTACACAATGGTTATTGTTACGCACAACATGCAACAGGCAGCCAGGATTTCCGATAAGACAGGTTTTATGTTATTGGGAGAATTGGTGGAATTTGGCTTTACCCGGGACATATTCACACGACCCAAGGATAAACGGACGGAAGATTATCTTACGGGGAGATTCGGGTAAGTTTAAAAAGGAGGAGGGATGGAAAGACATTTTGATGAAGAGCTGAATCAATTAAAGAAAGAGCTGTTGCGTATGGCAAGCCTTGCCGAGGAAGCGGTGGCAAAAGCGATAAAAGCTTTGGAGAAAAGGGATGAAAGTATATGCCGGCAGGTCTTAGCAGAAGAAGAGAGGATTAATATGTTAGAGATTGATATTGAAGAGATGTGTTTGCGACTTCTGGCATTGCGGCAACCTATGGCGGTGGATTTACGCTTTATTACCTCAGCAATGAAGATAAACAATGATTTGGAGCGCATTGGGGATTTGGCGGTAAATATTGCCGAGAGAACATTAGATTTGCTTACCGAACCATTACTTAAACCTTTGATTGATATTCCCCGGATGGCGATGATTGTTCAGGGGATGGTGCGGGATGTTTTGGAGGCTTTTATAAAGGGTGATTCTAAACTTGCCCGTGAAGTCTGTCGTCGCGATGACGAGGTAGATAATCTCAATGACCAGATTTTTCGTGAATTACTTACTTATATGATTTCTGACCCCAAAACCATTAAACGTGCCTTAGATCTAATCTTGGTGGCGCGAAATTTGGAACGTGTGGCTGACCATGCTACCAATATTGGGGAAGATGTATTTTATTTAGTAGAAGGTAGAACGATAAAACATCATATTGAGGAAAAGCAGTCCGATAAATAGTCTATAGTAATGTTTATCCTTGCCAATTTTCTCATCGGTCTGGCAGAGGTTCTGAGGGTATTGCTTACCATCTTCTGGTGGTTAATTCTTATCCGGGCAATAATCAGCTGGGTAAATCCTGACCCTTTTAATCCCATAGTGCAGTTTCTCCACCACACCACCGAGCCCATTCTTTATCCCTTAAGGAAAATAATTCCCCCTGCTTTTGGTATAGATATCTCTCCTTTCATTGCCTTCCTTTTAATCGTATTTTTGAAGTCGTTCTTAGTAAATTCGCTTATCGGTATTGCTTTAAGGATAAAATGAAAGACTTACGAGAAGTTTCTCCTCGGGGTAAAAAAATTCTTATTCTCTCTCCCCATCCTGATGACGATTGTTTGGGGATGGGGGCGACCATCTCTTTTTTAAGAAAAGATAATTATCTAAAGATTTTTTATCTTACCTCAGGCTGGAGAGGGGTAAGGGGAAGAATTTCCCGAGAAGAAAAAAGCAATCTAAGGGAAAGGGAAGCAATTTCTGCAGTTAAATTATTAGGGATAGATGAGAAAGCAGTTAGGTTTCTTTCCCTTCCTTTTTACGAAAAAGGCGAAGTCTGTTCTCGCGATATTCTCATCTTAACTGAAGAGATAAAAAGATTTCGTCCTCAGATTATTTTTACCTCTGCCGAAGAGGAAGACCCCCATCTTACGCATAAGAAATGCTGGCAGATTGTAAGGGAGAGTTTAAAGGATTTAGATTTTTCTTTCTCAATATACATTTATCAGGTCTGGGAAATTTTTAGGAAATTTGATTATTTCTTTTCCTTTGGGAAGAGGCTGATGGAGAGAAAATTAAAGGCAATTAAAGAACATAGAAGTCAACTAAAGCCCAAATATACTAAGAGAGGAATTACTTCTCTCGGGGAATGGGAGGTGAGCCTAAACAGAAATTATGCAAAAATGTTAGGGAAGGGTTTTCTCTACGCTGAGGTTTTTAAAACCTGCCCAGATAATCCAGAAGAAGATGGCTACTTCCGGGATGAAGAAGGAGAGGTCTATAAGGTTATGGATTAGAAAAGCTGTCCCTGCCCAGAGGAGAGAAAAACCTGAAAAAGAAAATTTTCTTTTTCTATAAGCGAAAACATCGCGGATAAAAAGAAGAATAATTAGAATTATCCCCAGACCACCAAAAATTCCCAACTCTGCTTGTATCTGGAGGATAAGATTATGGGCATAATTGGTGCGGATATCATCTGGTCTTCGGTAACGCAGATAAGTATCACCAAAATTTCCCATTCCCACTCCCTTGAATAAATTGTCCTTTATAATTTTTAAACTCAAACGGATAAAATTTATTCTCTGTATAAGAGAGTTGTGGGGATTTTCAAAATTAAATATCCTATTTGCACGCAAGTAAACGATGGGCATAATAAGGACAAGGATTATAATCAGACTAAAAAGAAAATATCTTTTAGAAATAATTTGCGGTCTGATGATTAAAAATAAAAATACAAAAGAAATTATCAGGCTAATAATTCCTCCCAGAGATTGGGTAAGTAAAAGTGTGAAAAACATTATTCCGGAGAAAAAATAAAAAATAGATTTTTTCTTTTCCGAGAAGTAACCCATACCTAAAGGGATAAGCATAATCAGATAACCGGCAAGCATATTTGGAGAAAAAAATAGGGCAAATATTCTGTGGGAGAGGAGATAATTTCTTATAAGGTGATTAGTAAAAAAATAGGGATTTGTTTTTAAAATGTATTCCGCAGTTTGAGCAAAACCAAAAAGATATTGATAAATTCCATATAGAGAAATAAATAATCCACTGAAGAGCATAATCTTAAAAATCTTTTTTGTCTCTTCGGAATTTAAAGTGATAATAATTGAGAAAAATAATATCCCTAAAAAGTAAGCAGGGAAACTATTTATTCTCTGGTAAGAAAAAAAGAGGGAAAGCACTCCCCCCAGTGTATACAAACCAAAGGAAATATCTAAGAGGAGGGGATTTTTTTGATAACGGATTTCTTTAAGGAAGCCCAGTGTGATAATGGATAGGATAAGCAAAAAGTAATTTTCTATTAGAGGGAAAGCTTGGGAGGAGATGAAAGGACGGACGAAGATGAGAGAATATAACCCAAAATTTCTAATTTTTTTGAAATTCATTTATAAGAATGGTATCATATAAAAAATGTAAAAAGCAAGCAAAACTTATTATGGATGAAAATTTTCTGATTACGGTAGTGGTGGTGGATTGGAAAGGAAATACCCTTTTGAAAAATTGCCTTGAGGCTCTCTATGCCCAAAGCTATAAGAATTTTGAGGTGATTTTGATAGAGAATGAACCCCCGGATGATTTTCTGAAAAGTATAAAAGAAGCTTTCCCACAGATAAAAATTATAGTGAACAAAAAAAATCTTTTTTATGCCTCTTCTCAGAACCAGGGGATAAAGGAAGCAAATGGCGAATTTATCCTTTCTTTGAATAACGATGTTATTTTGGATAAGAATTTTTTGAGAGAAGCGGTCAGAAGTATGCAGGATGATGGAGAAATCGGTATTGTTTCTGGAAAACTGCTCTCTTTTGATGGGAAAATCATTGATTCCGCAGGTCAATGCTTAAGCCGTTCAAGGAGACCTTTGGAGAGGGGTTATGGGGAAAAAGACACGGGGAAATTTGATAAACCAGGATTTGTCTTTGGTGCCTGTGGTGCCTGTGCTCTTTATCGGAAAAAGATGCTGGAAGAGATAAAGATAAAGGATGGAGAATACTTTGATGGTGATTATGGACTATTCTATGAAGACCTTGACCTCAACTGGCGTGCAAAGCGCTTTGGCTGGAAAGCATATTATAATCCCAAGGCAGTTGCCTATCATTTAAGAAGTGGCTCTACGAAAATGATTAAACCCCAATGGGGTTTATTGGGAAGATATAGATTCTGCTCTCTTTCTTCCGAGCATAAGTTGATGCTTTTGAAAAATCGTTATGCGACAATTATTAAAAATGAGAACCTGCAGAGTTTTTTAAAGAATCTCTCCTCCATCTTTGTTTACGATTTTTTCCTCTGGATATATATTTTATTC
>JAMWCM010000063.1 GCA_023818355.1 Candidatus Omnitrophota bacterium | reverse complement strand
TTGCAGATTATCCGGGTTAAAGAAAAAGTCTCTGCCTGTGATATCAAAAAAACAGAACCTAATGTCATCCTGCGTGAGAGAGAAATTTATAGTTTGGTGATTCCTCCAGCGATGCTTCCTCATAAACACAAAAAACTCCTTCCCCCGAAAGAAACCAAGAAGATAGAAAAACCAGAGAAAGTTCCCCCAATCATTCCGGCTTTACCCATGATGGTGCATATTGAAGCAAGAAAGGAAATAGTAAATTATTATCTAAATGAGATTTTGCGCGAGATGAATTTTATTATTACCTCTTCCAATATCAAAGAGGGTATATTTACTGCCCATAAATTTTTAACCCTTCCTCTTTGGGATGAAATATGGGCAGACCTGTTGGGCACTACCGACCATCGGGCAGTATATGAAATAAATACTATTGATGATGAAACTGGTACCACTTTAAAGTTAGACATCCGGATAACCTATACAAATAAGAAAGGGAATGTAGAAGAGAAGAGTGTGCGTCAGAATTCAGCCGTGGTAAAAGATGCCTTGGCGCTGGTTAAACTGGTTAAAGAAAAATCAGAAATCTTAACCCGGGAGAGGTAAAATGGCAGAGGAGAAAAAAACCGTAGAATCCACCAAGACTGAAACTAAACCCGAAGGGAAACCCCGAAACTGTACTTTTTGTAACAAGGTTTTAAAACGCAAGTTCTGGTACTATCGTAATGGAAAATACTATTGTAAGAAAAAATGCTGGAAGGAAGAACAAAAGAAAACTCAGAAAACCTCACCATCGGGCCTATAGCTTAATGGATAGAGTGCAGGGCTCCGGACCCTGATGTGAGGGTTCGATTCCCTCTAGGCCCATTTAAACACAGATTATAGGAAATAGAAATGGAGCGTAGAAAATATCCCCGCATAGACAAAAACCTACCCATAAAGGCTTTCGGAGAGACTTTTGATTTCTATACGGAAACGATGAACATTGGGGCAGGAGGGGTGCTCTGCTATTTAGATAGGCCGATCCCTATAGCCACAAAATTAAAAATTACTTTGGTTCTCCCATCGCGGGAGAAAAAAGAGATACGCATAGATTGTGAAGGGGTAGTGGTTAGGATTCAAGAAAATCTGAATGTTAAAGGAAAGGAAAGATATTACATTGCCATAATGTTTACAGAAATAACCCCAGAAGACCGGGAAAAAATTATTCATTTTGTTAATGAACAATTAGGACTTTCTTAATAAGCGCCTTACATTGGTAAGTATAGAGGAATTCAAAAAACTGGAATTAATCGTGGCCAGGATAATTGAGGTAAAAGAACATCCTCAGGCGGATAAACTGTATATCCTTAAAATAAATACCGGGAAGGAGATTAAACAACTTGTAGCAGGAATAAGAAAATCTTACTCCCCTGAACAACTTATAAATAAAAGTATTGTAATAATCAATAACCTTCAGCCTGCAGTTATCCGGGGATGGGAAAGCCAGGGGATGTTATTGGCTGTTTCCGATAAAGACCGTATCTCCTTAATTGTCCCCGATAAAGATATTCCGCCCGGCAGCCCTATACGATAGATGCCTTTTGCAGGGAGAAAAATAATTATTGGAGTTATTGGAGCCTCCACCCCAGAAAGAAAACTCTTCCAGATTGCCGAAGAAGTAGGTAAAGAAATTGCCTTAGCGGGGTGTGTCCTTATCTGTGGGGGATTGGGGGGAGTAATGGAAGCGGTGGCAAAAGGAGCAAAAGCAAATAATGGGCTTACCATAGGAATCTTGCCTGGTAATGATTCCTCCGCGGCAAACAATTATATTGATATTCCCATTGTTAGCGGGATGGGGGAGGCACGGAATATCGTTATTGTCAAGTCTTCCGATATTTTAATCGCCATTGGAAAAGGATACGGAACACTTTCGGAGATTGCCTTTGCCCTAAAACTGAACAAACCGCTTATCGGTATAGAAACTTGGGATGTCTCTCCCCAGATTATTTCCTTTAAAGACCCCCGAAAGGCGGTAAAAAAGGCGATTGAACTTGTGCGAAAATATTCCTAAAAGGAGGTTTGCCAGTTATGGAAAAAGACTGTATCTTTTGTAAAATTTCCCGAAAAGAGATTCCCAGCAAAATGGTCTATGCTGATGAAGAGGTTTTAGCCTTTGAAGATATAAATCCCCAGGCACCGGTGCATATAGTTATTATACCTAAAAAGCACATTGAAAAAACTTCGGATATTACCGAAGGAGACATTGGGTTAATTGGTAAATTGGTCTTTGTGGCTCAGAAAATTGCCAAAGAGAAAAATGTCTCTGATTCAGGATATCGTCTGGTCTTTAATTGCAACAAAGATGCAGGACAAGCAGTTTTTCATATTCACTTACATCTCTTAGGGGGAAGAAAATTTTTCTGGCCTCCCGGATAAATAATTCAAAATGCAAAACTCAAAATACAAAATTAAAAAACTGGTTACTGGCTACTGCTGGATGCTGGCTACTGGTTTTTTAAGCGGTTGTGCTACGGTCTACAATCCTGCTACTGAACAGAGGGAATTAATTCTTATTGATACTAACACTGAGATTCTTTTAGGGAGACAAATAGATTTTCAGGTTTCCCAGAACTACAGAATTTTGCGCGGTAGCGAAGAAAATGAAAGGGTAAATCTCATTGGAAGAAAAATTGCCGAGGTTTCTGACCGTCAGGATGTAAAATATATTTTTAAAATCATTAAAGATAAGGAAGTAAATGCCTTTTGTCTTCCGGGAGGCTATGTTTATATCCATACCGGACTCTTAGAAAAGGTAAACGATGAGGAACTTGCCTGTGTTATAGGACATGAGGTTGGACATATTGCTGCAAGGCATATTGTAAAGAAAATTCAGGCACAGCTGGGTTATGAACTCTTAGTCAGTCTTGCCTTAGGGAAAGGAGGAGCAAAGGATATAGAGCGTGCCCTGAACATTACCTTTAATATCATCGCCTTAGGTTATAGCCGGGAGGATGAATTTTTAGCCGATAAATTGGGTATAAAGTATGCTTACAGAGCCGGATATAACCCCGAGGCAATGATTAGTTTATTTAAGAAACTGCAGGAATTTAAAAAGGATAAAGAAATTGCCACTCCCTTGTTTTTACGTTCCCATCCCTATTTAGAACAGCGGATAGAAAGGGCAGGGGAGGAGATCGCCAAAATAAAAGGTAGGGTTCAACAATCCAGCCAAGATTCTTTTCCTTATTCCGCAGACCTTTATCCGAAGGACAATAAGCAACAAATTACCGGATTTGGTTTATATAAAATCTGTCCCCAATGCGGAAAAAGATACCCCCGAACCTATGGTTATTGCCCCGAAGATGGCTCAAAACTTCACTGACCGGCAAAGTCCTTCTTATCCACTTTTTATCCACAGTTTATTTTGTTTTTATCATAATTATTTTATTTATAATAACTTGTGTGAAATTTATTTTTATAATAAAGTTAACATAAGATATATTATAGGAAGTAATAGAGGTTCTTTTTCTCTGGAATAAGGCAGAATTTAAGGTTTAATGACAATCTCTCCTGAGGCTTCTCCGGGCTTGGACTGTTTTACATTCTCCAAACGCAGACGGGAACAACCGGTAAGAAGAAAAATAATCCCTCCTATTCCCAGAATAAAATTTAAAAACTTCATAGTTTAAAAAGGGTTGGGTCCTTAGCAAAAGGCAAAATCGTATTGTAGTCTACCAAACCTTTGCGATATAACTCCAGAAGCGACATATCCATTGTGCGCATCCCCAGTTCTCTACCGGTCTGAATTAAGGTATAAATCTGCTGGGTCTGTCCCTGGCGGATTAAGGAAGAAATGGCAGAGGTTACTATCAGTACTTCAGTAGCCAATACCAGTCCCTGTCTATCTTTGCGGGGAAAAAGCAACTGTCCAATTACTCCCACTAAACACTCTGCCAGTTGCAGCCTTATCTGTGCCTGCTGATTAGCAGGAAACATATCAATGATACGATTTACAGCCTGGATTGTCTCCGCAGTATGTAAAGTGGTAAAAACCAGATGTCCGGTCTCCGCTGCAGTAAGTGCGGTGGCTACCGATTCTAAGTCACGCATTTCGCCAATTAAGATAACATCCGGGTCCTGGCGTAAAACATGCTTTAAGGCGTTATTAAAAGAAAGGGCATCTATACCTATTTCTCTCTGTTTGATGATACTTTTTTTAGGAGTAAAAATAAACTCTATGGGGTCTTCCAGGGTGACGATTACCTCGCTACTTGTTTGATTAATAAGCTCAAGCATTGCTGCTAAGGTTGTAGACTTTCCACTTCCTGCGGGGCCAGTAACAATGATAAAACCACTTTTCTTTAAAGCCAATTCTTTTACCACCTCGGGGAGTCCCAATTCTTCAAAGGTGGGAATTTTCTGGGGAATTACCCTAAAGGCAGCCTCAATGTTTCCCTGCTGTCTATGAATATTTACCCGAAACCTACCTCCCTCAGATAAAGCATAAGAGCAATCAAGTTCCAGTTCTTTTTCAAACTTAATTCTCTGACGGTCGCTAAGTATCCCGTAAATAATCTCTCTCAAATCATCTCGTGTATAAGGATTGGTTCCCAAGGTCTTTAATTCCCCATAAATGCGCACAACCGGCGGAAGTCCTGCTGTAAGATGCACATCGCTTGCCTGCAGTTCCACTGCTCTACGCAGGACCTTATCTATGTCCATCCGTTCAATATAGTTATTTATTATTTCCTGGTCAGTCTTATTTATTTCAGTAAAGCAAATTCCTACACTATACTTTAATAATGGTAGTTTCTCCTCCACCCTTATCACTTTCCCTTTACAGAGTATAGTTTTTGAGGCAGGAGGAAAATCTAATTGTAAACTTAAACCCGTCTCTATAGGGATTATCTTCTCCATTTCTAACAATATCCCTCTGGCACTGATGTTTTCTACCGGGGCAATTTTTAATTCCTTTTCTCCCTCAATTAAATACCGGCACATAAAGCGTGTGCGAAAACGCTTGGCTTTACGCTTCTCTACAAACCCCTCTTTCATCTTTTATCTCCTTTAAAGAATTTATGAAATTTAAAAGATGGAGTTGACTAAGGCTATCCACTGCCGTAAAGCATACCCCTGCATAGAAAACCCGTTTACTTTCACCTTCCGGAGTTACCTCTTTCTGCCAGGCAATATTTCCTAAGACAAATAATTTCTCTTTCTTCCCCGGTAATTCTATCCAGATTCTCAAAGCTGTCCCGGGTTTCAATTTTTCATAAAGGATTAATCCCAGACCTCCCTGAGAAATATCCCTTGTAGGAACTTCCTGATGAGGTTTAAACTTATCACTAACTTCATATTTTATGGGAAGATTTGTTTTAAAGCGTTGGAAACGCCGGCGCTCTCTTCCGTTCCATACACTTATAACTTTTCCCTCAGTAAGCATTTCTCTCTTCCGCAAATTGCTCTGTTGGATAATCAGCGCTAAAATTATAATACTTAATAATAGAAGTAGAAAAAGATAGAAAACTAATTCTCCTCGGAAAAGCATTTGCGTTTTATTTTATCAAAAAGAATTGGTTTTGGAAAGAAAAAAAATGAGAGACCGATAAAGTCCCTTCTGAGATTCTTCGGCAACCCAGCCACCTTCGCGCTCTTTTATTTTATTTCCTCACCTCCTTCACATTTTGAGCGCCTTAGGTCTGTCGGCTTTGCGTCCCCCGATTTCTCGGGGTTTGCCTTTATCGGTCTCCAAATTTATAATAAGCAAGTTTCTTGCCTACCCGATGAATTTTCCCAAATTTTTCTAATTGTATAAGTAATTATTTAATAATAACTTAAACAAGAGAATTTTTCTCACTTTCTGAGACATAAAAATAAGACTCTTAAAATTGTCATTTTTTATTTCCTTAGAAGTTCATAACTTATAAGTCATTTTGTTTCAAACAATTAATATTGTAAACTTAAATTACACCCCGTAACTTTTTTTACCATATCTTTAGCATCCGCGCCAAACAGAATCTCAGCGTCTTTAATATAATTTGCATATCTAACCAGAAAGATTGATTTTCCATATAAAAAAAATCATATTCTAAGTGCTCATGAATGGGTTTATTCCGATGAGGAGAAATCTGCCAAAGCCCGGTTAATCCAGGCTTAACACTTAATCTTTTTCTCTGAATTTCATTATATTTTTCTACAATGGAAGGAATTTCCGGACGCGGACCAACCAAACTCATTTCCCCTCTTAATACATTGATAAATTGTGGCAGTTCGTCTAAGAAAGTCTTACGCAAGAATTTCCCTATGCCTGTAACTTCTCCTTCATTTTTCATTGAGCATATTTTGTATAAATTAAAGATTTTACCGTCCTTACCAACACGTGGTAGTTTTATTATCCCTGCTTCCTTCAAATTAAGTCTTACCAATAAACTCAAAAATAAAATTAAAGGAGAAAAAAATAAAATTCCTATAATTGCTCCTAAAACATCAACCATCCGCTTCATTTGGGATTTATAATTATGCGTATCCTTTTTATTGCCTTTACAAAAAATATCCTCGGCTGAGTAAAGAATCTATAGAGAGAAAGAAGAATAACCAATAAAGGAAAACCATAAATTCTTAAATAAGTAATAATCTTTCCATATAAATACCAGAAACCTTTGTTTAAATTTCTTTCTCTATTATTTCTCCTCACCGCAACTACTTTACCTAAGACTTTTTCTTTTTCCAGAGGAGGGTCTTTTGCAAAGATAAAACTATCTCCGCAGGTAAAAATTTTTTCTTTTTCTTTCCTAATCAAACGATGGGCAATGAGCATTTTTTCATTTTTCAAAAAAGCAACTATCTCTGCCCTATTTATCTTTTCTACTTTCACTGGAACAATCTTCACAAAATCCCCTTTTCTTATTACCGGTTCCATACTTTTGCCTGATGTTTCTGCCCAGATAGCTTGCCCTTCTTTTAAAAAATTTATATGGATTTCTTTTAAAAATTTCTCTATATTTTTATTTTCCATAAATTTTTAAATCTCCTTAAATAAGGATAGACCGCGTTCCCGGAACAGGTGCCACAATCTAAGGTTTGACGAAAATTATTATACTCAGAAGAAAACCAGATTGCCCTAAAATTGTTTTTCTTGATATTTCCTAAAACTTCCGAATTATAAGGACAGGCAATCACATCGCCGTTGGTTAGAATAGTTGCCTGATACCAGGGAATAAAGCAAACTAATTTTGAAGTTCTATAAGTTATAACTATACTGCTCCCCATTAAGAAAAAGGTGAAAATTAGGAGAAGAAAGGCTAAAATGATTATACCACCTAAACAAAGGGGGAGCCAATGAAATACCGTAAATGGGATCCCAAGACCAAAGCCCAGATAGTCTTAGAGGGCTTACAAGAGAAAGTACCTTTAGCTCAGTTGTGCAATCGTTACCAGATAACCCAAAGTATGTTTTATTACTGGAGAGATGAGTTCTTAAGTAAGGCACCTTCTGTCTTTGAATCTGCCAAACAATCTAAGAAAGAGCAGCGTCTCTTAGATGAAATTGCTAAACTAAAAGCTATCATTGCTGAACTCAGCATTG
>JAMWCM010000062.1 GCA_023818355.1 Candidatus Omnitrophota bacterium | reverse complement strand
GATGTAAAGAAGGAAAGTAAGGTTGGGGTTCCTCTTTTAAAAGAAATCCCTCTCTTAGGACTATTGTTCCAGAGAAAAACTACCGATATAGAAAAAATTGACCTTTTAATCTTCTTGCGTGCCTTTATTGTAGAATCTCCACAACTTACGGAAGAAGAACAGGAAAAGGTGGAAAGTATTGATTCTGCAGAAAAAATAATCAAGGAAGAAAAAATTTTCGTTAAGGAAAAGAAAGGACTTCTTGAGCGCTGGAGAAAGCTGTTTAGGAAGTAATAGGTTTTCTCGGAGTTTTCTGTAGGAGTTCCTTAATTCTTTTGATAAGAAAATCGGGGTCAAAGGGTTTCTTAATGTATTCATCCACTCCATAGGAGAGGCATTTCTGGCGGTCTTCTTCCTGTGCCATAGCGGTTAAAATTATAACCGGAACATCTTTGTATAATTTATGCTGCTTTATTGTCTTACAGATTTTAAAACCATCCCATTTAGGAAGCATTAGGTCCAAAATTATCAAATTAAAACTCACCTCCTCCAGTTTCTGCATGGCTTCCAGTCCATCACGAGCAAAATCTACCGTGAAACCTTCACGGGTTAAAATCCCTTCTAATGTTTTACGAATATCTTCCTCATCTTCAATAAGTAAGATTCTATTACTCATTCCCCACCTTTCTTAAATCCCGGGGTAACAAAACATAAAATTTACTGCCTCTATTTACTTCAGACTCCACCCATACCTTCCCCCGATGCCGATTAACAATCTCGCGGACAATGGTCAATCCCAGACCTATCCCCCGCCGGAAAGTTCTCTCCGTTACTACTTGGACAAAGGGTTCAAAGATCTTCTCTTGTTCCTGCTTCGGTATGCCACAGCCGGTATCCGAAACCAATACTTTTAAATTTTCTCCCTCACGATTCACCAAAATATCCACTTTCCCTCCCTCAGGGGTAAATTTTATCGCATTATCCAGTAAATTGATAAAAACCCTTCTTAAACCTTCATCCTCACCCCAGAGCGAAGAATCTCCTTCCAGGGGAGAAAAATCAAGCATTATTTTTTTACTATTTGCCTGATGGCGCATCATCTCCACCACTTCTTTAAGAAGTCTGTTCAACTCAAAATAACTACGTCTTATTTCAACAACTCCCCGCTCAATACGGGCAATGTCCAAAAGATTATCAATCATTATTGACTGCCGGTCTATATTCTTTTTAATAATCTCCATACATTCTTTAACTTTCTCATTATTCTTTGTTTCATAACCAATCAACTTCAGGGAATTGAGTATCGCGGTAAGGGGAGTGCGCAGTTCGTGCGAAACCGTGGCCACAAAAACTGATTTTGCTTCAGAAAGTTCCTGCAGACGTTTATTTGTGGTTTCCAGTTCCGTAGTTTTTCTCTGCAATTCTTCATTAAGATTTTTTAGTTTATGACTATAATTTTCAAGTGTATTTCTTATTATCTGTTGATTGCGATACAGATAGTATCCAAAGATTGCCAGAAGAGAAAGACTGAATATTCTTGTAAAAGGGCGAGGGAACTCAATCCCTGTTAATTTCTTAGAAGGAACTCTTGACTCCCAGTATATTTCACCCAAAAGAAAAATGGAAACCATCACTAAAAGGAGAACAAGTGTGCGAGGCTGGGTTACAAAAGTAAGTGAGAGAAAAAAAGACAGAAGAAGCGGGAAGAAACAAGAAATCCATAAACTATTTTTCTGAAAGGTAAAAATAAGTAAAACAATTAAAATATAAACAGAAAAACTTAAAAGACGCAAGAGATTTTTCAGGAATGGCTTAGCGATGTATTGAAAAATGAATTGTTCGCAGAGAAGGAAAAGTAACATAGAGGAAAGAAATGCCAATAGATAAACCCTATGCAGACTCACCAGTTGCGGTGAGAAATTGAGGAAAATCACTCCCCAGAAAATTACCACCCAGATAGACAATTCCAGTTTCTCAACTATTTTCCGCATTTCTTCTTTCCAGGACTTCAATAAATCTAACAACCTTTTGCCCTTACATCTTTCTATCTTTTACAAATAAAAGAGGGAAAACAAAATCGCTTATACAACAGGGAAGCCAAACCGCAAGAAATAAAAATAAAAAGATTGCAAAGTAAGAAAACAGATTTAAATTTTCTGTCTTGGCCATCATAATATGAAAAAGTGATGCCGAGGTGCTGATTAAAACATGTCCCGCATGAGGAAATTTAGTTTTTGGCCAAAAATAGGCAATAATAATACCTAATATTGCAAAAGGATTAACCAACCACCATCCCTCAATAAATCCTAAATGCCACTCTCTTTTAGGCATTTTTAATAAAAATTCTCCCAAATACGGGATAATGGAATCACTGATTGTCGCAATACCCACAGAACCTATATAACCAATTGTAAATAACACCCAGAGATTACATTTGCCTTTTATATGTTTCCCTGAAGGACAGTTATGAAGTTTGTATATAGCGGAAGTAACCAGAGCACTCAAAAGCACATGGAGAGGATGAAAGATATAAAAAATTTTATAAGTCATATTTTGCGATAACCCTTGAAAGATTACCATTATTATAATACCCATTAGCGCTCCCCAAGCGGTGAAGGGAGCATGGTTTTTTAATTCTTGAAAGGCCTGTTTAAACATCTCTACCTTTTAAATATCCAATCCTTTATTACTCCTTTGGTTATCTAAATCTGTATACCAGAATGTAAGTTCTTAAATCTTTATTTGGTATTTGATCTTTCTCTTAACCCCACCATCTACCTCTCTTTTGATAAACTTCAATGAATTTTTCTATGCTCCGGTCATAGAGAATTTGTGTTGAGTAACAATTTTACCTTTTATTTCCCACAGCATTTCTTATATTTTTTCCCACTCCCGCAGGGACAGGGGTCATTCCGTCCAATTTTTGGACCAGAGCGCCGATAGGGAACAGTGGAACCACCTCTTTCTGCGGCTTTTGCCATGGGAGTTTCTTCTAAGTCTCGGCGTGTAGGAAGCGCTTCCTGAATCATAGGGGAAGATAAGCTCTGAAATTGCCCCATTTCCTGATGCACCAATTCCTGAGGTAAGCCTTCAAATATGCCCAAAATCCTTTTCTCCGCCATACCATAAAATTTGAAAAGGGAACTGAGAGATTCCTCTTTAATTCGGTTAATCATTTCCTCAAACATGGCAAAAGCCTCATGTTGATATTCCACCAAAGGGTCACGCTGACCATAGGCACGCAAGCCAATTCCTTCTCTTAAAGCATCCATATTGTATAAATGCTCTTTCCAGCGTTCATCTATGGTCTGTAAAAGAACATAGCGTTCAAATTCGCGCAATTGCTCCACACCTAACAATTTCTCTTTCTCTTCATAATGGGAGACCAATTTTTCATAAATATATCTTTTAATTTCTGAGAGATTTAATTTCTGAAGCTCCTCAGGAGAAAACTTAACCAAAAACTTCTCATAAAGCCAGAAAGAGAAACCTGAGTAATCGGGTTCTTCTTTTTCCGGAAAATACAGGGAGATTTTGTCTCCCAAAATTTCTTCCAGCATTTCATAGATATGGGATTTGAGATTTTCCGCTTCCAACACAAGTCTTCTCTCTTCGTAAATAACCTCCCTTTGACGATTCATTACATTATCGTATTCAAGAAGTTGTTTCCGGATAGAGAAGTTGAATTCTTCCACCCTTTTCTGGGCGGTCTCAATCGCCTTGGAAATAAGCGGATGCTCAATCACCTGACCCTCTTCCATTCCAAAGCGCTCCATTAGTATTGCCAATCTATCTGAACCGAAGAGTCTCAGTAAATCGTCTTCTAAGGAAAGGTAAAAACGCGATGAACCGGGGTCTCCCTGTCTGCCTGCTCTTCCCCTTAACTGGTTATCAATTCTTCTTGCCTCATGCCTCTCCGTGCCAATCACATGTAAACCCCCCAATTCCACTACCTTTATGTGCTCCTCTTCTACCTTTTTCTTCATTTCTGCATATGTTTTCTGAAATTCTTCCTCAGAAACTTCGTGGGGCTCTCTTCCACTTTGTTTTAAGAAATCTTTAGCCAGGTATTCGGGATTTCCCCCCAAAAGGATATCGGTTCCCCTTCCTGCCATATTGGTAGCAATGGTCACTGCCTTAAGTCTACCTGCCTGTGCCACAATGTGTGCCTCTAATTCATGATATTTTGCATTTAAAACATTGTGGGGAATATTCCGTTCTTTAAGCATTCTACTCAAACGCTCCGATTTCTCTATGGAAAGTGTTCCTACCAAAACCGGTCTTCCTCTCTTATACAGATTAACAATTTCTTCTACCACCGCTTTAAATTTTTCCCGTTCGGTTTTGTAAATTACATCCGGATAGTTTGTTCTGATGAGTGGACGGTTGGTGGGAATTACCACCACATCCAATTTATAGATATCATGAAATTCCTGTGCTTCAGTGAAGGCGGTTCCGGTCATTCCGGCAAGTTTCTTATACATCCGAAAATAATTCTGTAAGGTAATTGTCGCCAGGGTCTGGCTTTCTCTTTCCGGAGTAATCCGCTCCTTTGCCTCCACAGCTTCATGTAATCCATCTGACCAGCGCCTTCCGGGCATAAGTCTTCCGGTGAATTCATCAACAATGATTACCTTACCATCCTTAACCACATAGTCAACTTCATTTTCAAATAATTCATAGGCACGGATAAGCTGTCTATCCGCATGAATCTTCTCCTGCTTCTGTGCCTCTTTACGGAAGAGTTCATTCTTTAATCGGAGTTTCTCCTCCCAGTTGAGGATATCGTTTTCTTCAATATGCTTTATTTCTTCCGCAATATCTCTTAAGACAAACAAATCTGTATCCTGCCTGCCCAGAAATTCTCTCCCTTTTTCCGAAAAATCCACAGAGTTCGACTTTTCATCAATAACATAAAAGAGTTCATTATCCAATTCATGGAGACGTTTATCCCGGATATAGTCAAGTTCTACTTTTTGAATAATCCGCCGAATTTTGTTATCCTCCAGAAATTGCAGAAGTCTTCTATTCTTTGGTTCTCCCCTTAAAGCAGTTAGAAACTTTACTCCTGCATTGTATTCCTTACCCGGTTGATTCCAAAGGCCTTCTGCTTCACTTAATATCTCCTGCACCAATTTACGCTGTTTACGCACCAGTTCTTCAATAACCGGTCTTCTCTCTTCATAAATGGTATTGACAAAAGCCACCGGTCCAGAAATAATCAAGGGAGTTCTTGCTTCATCAATCAGAATGGAGTCCACCTCATCCACAATGGCATAAAAAAGTTCTCTCTGGACACGTTCTTCTTTACGCACAACCATATTATCCCGCAGATAATCAAAACCAAATTCATTATTTGTCCCATAGGTTACATCACAGAGATAGGCTTTCTTCCTTTCCTCAGAAGAAGAATCGTGCTGAATAACTCCCACTGTTAATCCCAAAAGTTTATATATCGGACCCATCCATTCTGCATCCCTTCTTGCCAGATAGTCATTTACCGTAACCACATGAACACCCCTTCCCAGAAGAGAGTTGAGATATACCGGTAGAGTAGCCACCAGAGTCTTTCCTTCTCCTGTGGCCATCTCAGCAATTTTACCTCTATGCAAGACAATCCCTCCCATCAACTGCACATCAAAGTGTCTTAGACCGATGGTGCGTCTCCCCGCTTCCCTTACCAGAGCAAAGGCTTCAGGAAGGATTTCCTCAAGGATTTCCTCTTCTTTTCTTCTCCGAATCTCCTTGCCAATCTCTTCTCTGTCTAACTCAACTAATCTTTTCTTTATGTATTCTCTAAACTCTTCACTCTTTGCCCTTATTGCTTCGTTGCTCAAACTTCGCATCTTTGTTTCAAGCTGGTTAATCTTCTCTACTATTGGCTTAAGCCTTTTCAGTTCTCGTTCATTCTGCGTCCCCAGAATTTTCCTCAACAAAAATCCAACCATCTCACTTTTAATTCAAAATTTAAAGTGCAAAAATCAAAATTATGCTGTTTAGAATTTCGGATTTTTAAATTTTGCATTGTCATTTGACATTTTATTTTTGATATTTGATTTTAATTTTGCTCTCCATTTTAGATATGCTTCTATAAATCCATTGAGTTTCCCATCTAAGACTGCCTGGGCATTAGCTGTCTCAAATTCTGTGCGATGGTCTTTTACTAAGAGATAGGGATGAAGCACATAGGAACGGATTTGGTTTCCCCAGGCAATCTCTTTTTTCTCCCCAGAAATTTTTGCCAATCGTTCTTCGCGTTTCTTTCTTTCCAGTTCATAAAGACGAGACCGTAATATCTTCATTGCGGTTGCCTTGTTCTGATGTTGCGAACGCTCATTCTGACAGGAGACTACAATTCCGGTAGGAAGATGGGTAATTCTTACTGCTGAGTCAGTTACATTAACATGTTGACCACCAGGACCGCTGGCGCGGAATGTCTCTATACGCAGGTCTTTTTCTTCTATCTTTATCTCTATATCTTCTCCTATTTCAGGAATTACCTCTACCGAAGCAAAGGAAGTATGTCTCCTCTTATTAGCATCAAAAGGGGAAATACGCACGAGTCTATGAATGCCGTGCTCAGATTTTAAATATCCATAGGCATATTCTCCTTTTATTAAAATCGTAACATTCTTTATTCCTGCCTCCTCACCAGGAAGGATATCTAAGACCTGCACCTTGAACCCTTTATTCTCTACCCAGCGGATAAACATCCTTAAGAGCATATTCACCCAATCACAGGACTCAGTCCCTCCCGCTCCGGCATTTATACTCAATATAGCGTTGTTTATATCGTGTGGTTCAGAAAAAAGAGAGGAAAACTCCAGCAATTCTATAGAGCGTTCCAATCGCTCTAAATCTTTATCTATTTCTTCAGAAGAATCTAAATCGCCCTCTTCTACAAGAGAAAGGAGTTCGGAAATCTCTTTTAATTCCCCCTCTATCTTCTGCCAAGGTTCAACTATGCTCTTCTCTTTTTTCAATTCTTTAATCGTCTCATTTGCTGACTTCTGGTTATCCCAGAAATCTGCCTCCTGTATTCTCTTCTCTAATAAACCTATCTCCTTAAGATGCCTATCTATCTCAAAGATACCCCCTGAGTTCTGCCAATCTTCTCCTCAATTCATCCAACTTCAATTTAGTCTCTTCCCGCATATTTCACACCCCCTATTTATGACACTGCTAAATAATTTTATAATATAAGTATCTATAATTCAAGATAATTCCCTTCGGAAAATTTTTCAGCAAAAAGTAATTATTTGTTATGGACAAAATGTGTTAATAAGAATTCAAGCCCTTTTGACTTCCGCAGTTCAGAATATCAAAAGAGAGGATCTTTTCCCTTTTATAAGAGATATCCCTTTATTGCCTGTTCCACAAATGAACTCTACTTTTTCATTTCCTCAAATTCCTTGGAAGAATTAAATTGCTTTTTCTTTTTTCAGTAATCTCTCTTTTACTTTTATGCCTTTTGCATAACCTCCCAAAGAACCATCAGAACAGATAATCCGATGACAGGGAATGATTAAAAGTTTGGGATTTTTCTTTAAAGCCTGTCCTACTGCCCGATAAGCACGGGGTTT
>JAMWCM010000001.1 GCA_023818355.1 Candidatus Omnitrophota bacterium | reverse complement strand
ACTAAACTGATCACTCCCCGAGCATGGCCTATAAGGATAGCGGTGCGGGGATGTTTATAGTGGGAGTAGAGTTCTTCAAGCACCATTACCTGGGGACGAAATTCCTTCATCACCTCTCTTATCCCTCTATAAATCTTTCCCAATTTTTGGACCAAGGAAGAATTTTTCCCTGTCTTTATCAGTCCTGTCTCTAAGAGAAAGAACCGGTTATTGTCTTTGATTTCCAGAACCCCGTAAGCGGTAATATTTAGACCCGGATCAACCCCCAATATGCGCATCTTTATTTTCTCAGAACTGGCGGGGTCGACGGGATTTGAACCCGCGCTTTTCGGATTGACAGCCCGACGTCTTAGACCGGACTAGACGACGACCCCCTGGGCGATAGAGGATTTGAACCTCTGACCCCTTGAATGTAAGTCAAGTGCTCTCCCCAGGCTGAGCTAATCGCCCCTAAATTTAATCAAATTTTTCCCAAAACTCCTAAGGTAAAGACCATTACAAATAAAGCCACCGTCTCAATAATCCCTAAGACCACAATATAATTCGCAAAACCCTTCCCCGTTTCTCCCAGGGCATCACAGGCAACCGCCGCTGCTTTTCCCTGCATTAAAGCCGAAAGCCCCATCGCCAGTCCGGAAAAAATCCCTATGCCCCAGAGATGTATTCCTTTATTCACCAGTTCTGCCATACGGTTCATAATAATCATTCCGTAAACTGTCTGGGTTAAGGGTGCACCCACAAAGGCAACCATTAAAAAAGGAGCAACCTTATTTTGGGAAAATGCCTTTTTCCAACTCCCCACAGCGGCCATCGCCGCTATCCCTGCACCCAGACCCGAACCTATGGCAGATAAAGAAAGCACTGCCCCTAAACCAAAGTCCTTAAACTGTAAAATTATCCCTTCCATTTCTCCCCCCTATTTCTTTAACGGTTTATAGGCAAACCCTATCCATTTTACCTCAAGATGATTGCAGAATTCAAGAAGATTAAGCCTTATCCCATGCACTAAAACCGACAGCGGACCTAAAAGCACATTTAAGGTATGACCCAAAAATAAAATTAGAGAACCAAATAACCCTGAAAAGAATCCTCTATAACCAAAATCCAGGGCAAGTTGGTTAAAAGCATCGGCAATAGTCACAGATGCCAGCCCTACTGCAAAAAGTCGGATATAAGAAACCACATCCGTAAAATTACCTACCAGATTTAGAAAAATGGCCCCTGTTCCTTGGGCAATCCCTTTAATTATATTCTTTTGGGGTTTTGTAAAAAAGAGAATTAAGATAACTCCTAAAAGAAAGAGGGATTTCCCTAAATAAGGAAAAGTTTCCCCTAAGATAAGTGTCCTTGCCAGAAAATAAACTCCCCAGAGAATAGCCATCCAGCCTCCCTCAGAGAGAGCTGATAATCCGGGTATTTTTAATATAAATTTCCAGAGATGTGCAATACTTAAGTGCAATGCTCCCAAGAAAAAACAAAAACTCTGAAGGCGCCGGTTATCACGCAAAGCAGGAAGCAGGGGTTTAATAAATCTGGAAAGCCAAGCCTGGCCAAAAATTGTTCCACTTAAAAGACCCCAGATGATTGCTGAAAAACTTAAGAGATAAAAAAGCGTAAACAGAGATTTTTCTTTTATTTTGTTTCCCCATTTCTTTTTTATCAAAAAACTTAAGAGAAGATAAATCACTCCGTATCCCGCATCCCCGATGAGCATACCAAAAAATAAAGATAAAAAGATTAAAAACCAGAAACTTATATCCAATTCCTGATAACCGGGAAGAATTCCCAGAAAGCGAAAGAGAGGATTTAAAATCTCTATTGCGCGAAAGTTGCGTAAAAGTGTGGGAACGCTATCTTCAGGAGAAGGGGCTTCCACCAATATTCCCCAAGCCTGTTCATGAGCAACCATTAAAATTTTTTCTGTGCTCTCTTCTGGAACATAACCCTTAAGATAACTTAAAGAACCCTCTTCTCCCATTCCCATTTTTGCTTCCACAAATTCCTTTTCTTTCTCCAAAGAGAGTTTTATTTTCTCTAAGGCGGGAAGGAAAACACTCTTTTCCGCCAACTCCTTCTCCAAGTGCACAAGCACATTCCTGAGTTCGCCTCTCTTTTCATACATCTTCTTAAGTCCCATCCCCGGAGGAGAAATTTCTGGGAAAGGAAGTTTTATCTCCTTAGGAGATATAATTAAACAATTAGCCAAGCCTGATTTTAAAAAAATCTTTTTCACAATTATCTCCTCAGGAAGATTTTTCAGCTCCCTTAAAGGAATCTGGTAGAATTTAACATAGATTCCTTTTTTAAATAATTCTCTAACTATTTCTGGATCAAAATCTCCCCAACTTTCCCACTCTTTTATCTCTTTCTCAAAGAAGTTTAAATATTCTTTTAAATCTTTAAGCCTCTTTTCTAATTCTAAAATTTGCTTAAGCAAACCCTGCCAATTTTCTAAGTAAGGAGTGGGAGAAATTTTTTCGGAAACTGGGTAGTGGCTGAGTATTCTCCTTGCCTCCTCAATCTGGTTTATTTCTTCTTTAATCAAATTCAACTCTCTCCCCTGAGGTTCCTGAAGATGCTCAATATGTAAAACTCCCAATTCTCCCAAGCGTTCAAGGGTCTCTTCCCTATCCTTTTCTTGAACAATGAGCGTAACTTTTTTCATGGGAACAATCATAACCGTGCCTCTTCTTCCTCAAGTTTTCTCTTTGCCAGTTTACTTCTGGCAATAGCATTTGCCATCTGGTCTCCTAAGTATATTTTAATAATTCTGATTGCCTCCTCAGCCTGGGGGATTTTTATTTTCTCAAAAAGATTTACTCTCTGGGTGGTAATGCGTAACTCTTCCTTTAAAATAACCATCCCCTTCTCCAGAACAGCGATTTCCTCGCGCAAAGCAACCCATTGCCTCAATCTCTCCAAAGCATAATCCATCCAGAGAGGGATAAGAAATAAATCATAATCTAAGGGAGGGAAAACCAAGCTTTTGAGATAAGGGATAACAATTCCTGCAATATCCTTTGTCCCGTAAATTATTTCTTGAGGCAAAATCCAGGGTTTTATCTCTATCTCTGTGGTATTTAGCAGCCCTATCCAGGTTAAAATTTCTTTCCTCTTTTCTTCTTCTTCTTTCTTCTTTTTTGTGATATTTTCCTCCGCATGCAAAATCTCTATCTGCAGTTGTTTTTTCTTCAGTTCTAAGATAGGAAGATAACGCTGATAGCGATTTAAAGCATCCCGCTGTCTTTTTAATTCATCCCGGGTTAACCTTAGTTTCATTTTTCTTCAGAACCTACTTTCTTTGGCCAGTATTCTTCAATTAGGCTTCTCTTTATCCCGGTTTCTTCCGGGCTAAAGCAGGTGCAGAGGATTTCCCAGCCTAAGTCCAGTGCTTCTTCTAAGGGAATATTTACCTCCAGGGAGAGCATTTTCTTTTCAAAGAGTTCTCCGTAATGAAGAAGTTTTTTGTCCCATTCAGTCATCTTAAAACCCATCGCCCTTTTCTCTAAGGTTTCGCGATAACTTGCAAAGAGTTGAATCAGCGCATCCATCAAGGTGCGGTGGTCAGAACGTGTCTTCGCATTTACCTGCTGCCTTAATCTACTTAAGGAACCAAAAGGTTCAATCATTTTATTTCTGAGATAAAACTGCCCTTCGGTAATGTATCCGGTATTATCGGGGATGGGATGGGTCACATCGTCTCCGGGCATCGTGGTCACCGAAATTATCGTAATTGAACCGGCCCCTTCAAAATCTACCGCTTTCTCATATCTTCTTGCCAGTTGTGTATATAAATCTCCAGGATATCCCCGATTGGAAGGAATCTGTTCCAGAGTAATGGAAACCTCTTTTAAAGCATCACAGAAGTGGGTCATATCGGTAAGTAAAACTAAGACCCGCTTCCCTTTTAGGGCAAAATCTTCAGCTACCGCCAGACTTATATCCGGAACCAAAAGACATTCCACAATGGGGTCAGAGGCGGTGTGCACAAAAAAGACTGCTCTGGCTAAGGCTCCCTTTTCTTCTAATCTCTGGCGAAAGAAAAGATAGTCATCATACTTTAAACCCATTCCTCCCAAAATAATAATCTCCATTTCTGCCTGAATAGCAATCCTTGCCAGAAGTTCATTATAGGGTTCTCCAGGGATGGAAAAGATGGGAATCTTTTGAGATTCTACCAGGGAGTTAAAAAGGTCAATCATGGGAATCCCTGTGCGCACCAGCTTCTGAGGAAGGAGCCGTTTCACGGGATTAACCGCAGGGGTAGCAATCTCACGGAGATTTTCTGAAAGCGGAGGTCCGCCATCACGGGGAAGGCCTGTGCCATTAAAGATTCTTCCTAAGAGCTCTTCTCCAGTGGCAATATATAAAGGATGCCCTAAAAATCTTATCCGGTCCCCTGTAGAAATACCCTTACTCCCGGCAAAAACCTGTAAAAATACTTTCTTCTCCTCCAGACGAATCACCTGGGCAAGGGATGTTCCCCTCTGGGAAGTAACCTCAGCAATCTCTCCGTAACCCACATTCTCCGCTTCTACTACCAGCACATCCCCAACAATCTCCAAGATTTCCGTATAAACTCTATACATTGCTTTTTACTTTCCTCCGCTCATTAAGAAATTCCCTGATTTCTCTATCTAAATCCTTAAAACCCGCACTCTGCCAGATTTCCGAATTCCAAGTTTTAAAAAGCTGCCTCAGTTTCTGGAAAAACTTTAAGGCATTTTCTTTATTCTCTAAAAGAAATTCTTCTTGGATAATCTTTTCATAGATAAAATCAAAAATATATTTCTGTCTCTCTTGAGTCGTTGCCTCATCTACCGGGTCAAAGGCATACTGCTGAAGGTAGACATAATCAAAAAATTCTCCCTTTAAATACTCAATATAGTCCTCAAGGGTAATTCCTTCCTCACCCACAACCTTCATCATTTGATAGATATCGTTAGCCCTTCTCAATACTGAATGTATAAAAGAAACTCTTTCTTCTTCAATAAAACTTTTGTATTTTGACCAGCTGATTAAAGGGTCAATGGCGGGATATTTTCTTGCTTCCGCCCGTTCCCGGGAAAGTCCTAAAAATGCTCCCACCACTTTCAAAGTTGCCTGGGTAACTGGTTCTTCAAAATTCCCTCCCGCGGGACTCACTGTCCCCCCAATGGTTACCGAACCAATACTACCATCGTTCAACCTCACTACTCCTGCCCGTTCATAAAAAGCAGCAATCCTTGACTCTAAATAGGCAGGAAAGGCTTCCTCCCCGGGAATCTCTTCCAGTCTTCCGGAAATCTCCCGCATTGCCTGTGCCCAGCGGGAAGTGGAATCCGCAAGGAGTAAAACATTTAAGCCCATCTGACGATAATACTCCGCAAGGGTTACCGCAGTATAAACACTGGATTCTCTGGCCGCCACAGGCATGGCACTGGTATTACAGATGATGATGGTGCGGTCAATTAAGAGTTTTCCGGTGCGGGGGTCAGTGAGTTCAGGAAATGTCCTTAAAACCTCCACCACCTCTCCCGCGCGCTCTCCACAGGCGGCAATTACCACAATGTCAATCTCGGCATGTTTACTGATTAACTGTTGTAAAACTGTTTTTCCGGAACCAAATGGCCCGGGTATACAGTAGGTTCCTCCTAAGGCTATAGGGAAGAGGGAATCAATCAACCTTATCTTGGTGACGAGGGTTTTCTGGGGGGAGAGTCTCTCCCGGTAGGCGCGGATAGGAATCTTTACCGGCCAGGACTGTTTCATAAAAACCTCATAAACTTTATCCTCTTTCTTCAAGTAAGCAATAGGTTGTTTAAAATTGTATTTTCCTTCAGGGACAATCTCCTCCACTTCAAAAATCCCGGGGAAAGAAAAGGGAACCATAATGTAATGTTTAAAGATTTTCTCAAAAACATATCCTAATCTATCTCCCGCTTTTACCTTCTCCCCTTTCTTCGCCAAGGGAATGAATTCCCAGAAATTTTCTTCAGGGAGTGCTTTAAGATATGCTCCCCGTTTTAAGAAAAAACCATATTTTTCCGCTAAAAGGCTTAATGGATTCTGTAAACCATCAAAAATCTGCCCCAGTAGCCCTGGGCCAAGATCTGCCGAGAGGAGCTCTCCCGTAAACTCTACTTCTTCGCCAATCTTTAAACCCTCTGTCCGTTCATAAACCTGAAGCTCGGCAATGTTTCCCCTAATTCTAATTACTTCCGACTTTAACTTTTCTTCATTGTGGAGAATATAAGCAACCTCATTCTGATAGACCGCCTCGGCAAATTCTACGGCTACCAGATTGCCCACAATTTTGACAATCTTGCCTCTTCTTCCCATCCCTATTTGAATAATTTTTCCAAAATGGCTTCTTTATCTGCTCTTTTAACTTTCTCCCAGCGTTCTAAGATAAGAAGTTTAAAGGCATAAACAACCAGAAAATCAAAATCAAAATAGTGTCCCCTTTCCAGTTCCTCTAAGAAATTCCACCGGAGAATATCCAAATTTCTTTCTGCCTCAAGGATTGCGGGATTTTTAAATGCCTGAATAATTGAATTTATCAAATGAAGGGACAAAACATAATCACTCTTTCTTAAATATTTCTCCGGCTCTTCCTTCCGGCGCAATGCCCTCAGTTTTACCAGTTCATCCCTTAAGGCAATTTCAAATAAAAAATAGCTTTTTAAAGTTGGCTGTTTTATTTCTGAAAGCTTAGGTTCTCTCTCTCCTGCCATTTTTAGCAAAAAAATTTCCTTATCACTAATAAAATCTTTACACCGCTCTAAGAAAGAAGAAAAACTAAAAGGAGGCTCTCTATCAAACTGGAGATAGGGAAGACTGGAAATGAGATAGGTATAGTAGCGGGGCATTTTATTCCTTAAATGTTTCCTCAAGCAAATCCTTTAATTTCGGCTTAAGATAATTTCCAATGTATTCTGCCAGTGCCCGTTCACTGAAATCAAAGAAAGATTTTCCTCCATCATAACTGATGAGAAAGCCTCCACTGATTTCCTCCGAAGGTTTAATGACAATGCCCTTTTTGACCTCCTCCTTAAGTCTATTTAAAAAATAGTTCTGGATACTTTCTGCATCCTCCTTCTTAAGCAAAACCAAAATTTCAGAATTTTCCCCTTTATATTCTTTTATGAGTGTAGAAATAATTCTACTTAATTCCTCAGGTTTAAGACTCTGCTGGATATCTAAGGAAACAATCTTTTCCAAGAGGGAATTTATCTCTTTTTTTAAAATAAGAAAAAAATCTCTTATTGTTTGTTTAAGTAAAGTTCTTGTATAATTTTCTTCCTGAGAAATTTTTTCTTCTGCTTCTTTGATTAACCTTTCTTTCTCCTCCTCTGCCCGATTTAAAATCTCTTCTGCTTTTTTTCTTGCTTCCTGCTCAATCTGTTCAGCTTTTTCTTCCGCCTTTCTGATTCCCTCTTCCTGTATTTTTCTTAAAAGCCCCTGAATATCTTCAGCCATTTTCTTCTCCTTTTTATTTTACCTATTATATTCTACCCCTCCCAAAATTTCAACTATTTTTTATTTGTAAAAGAAAAATTAATGTAGTATGATATTTAAAATAAAAGAAAGGAGAAAAGATGCTCAAGGCAATGCGTAAAAAAGAAAATGTAAAAGCGGTGATGTGGATTCTAGCAATTATCCTCATCCCGGCTTTTGTGCTCTGGGGAGGGGGAGCGATGCTCCGTGGAGGTTCTCAGGGCATAGCCGGAAAGGTGTTTAATCAAAAGGTAAGTTTAGAAGAATATTTAAGAAACTGGGAAGCAGTAAGGAATCAGGCTCTGCTTCTCTATGGAAGATTCTTTGAACAGATTGTTCAATACTTAGATCTGGACAATCAGGCATGGGATAGAATTATTCTCTTAAAGGAAGCCAAAAGGCAGAAGATAAAAATAAAGGATGAAGAGTTAATTGAACGGCTGCGCAATCTTCCCCTTTTTCAGAAGGAGGGGAAGTTTGACCCTCAAGTATATGATTGGGTTTTAAAATATTATCTGCGCACAAACCCCTTAAGATTTGAAGAGGAGATGCGTGACTCTCTAAGGATTTCCAAACTTGTGGATAAAATCTATAATCAAACAGAACTCACTGAAAAGGAATTGCAAGAGGAATATGTCAGAGAAAAGGAATTGGCAAAATTCTCTTATTTTATCATTGAGACAAAGGACTTCCTTAATGAAGTAGAAATAAAAAAAGATGATGAACTCCTTGATTATTACCATCTCCATAGAGAAAATTTACGCAAGCCCGAGACGGTAAAGGTAGAATATATTTTTATAGACCCAAAAGAACTGGAGAAGGAAATAACGATTTCGGAAGCAGAGATTGAAACATATTTTACAGCCCATAAACAGGAGTTTACTCCCTCTCCTCAACCTTCACCAACCCCGGGAGAAACTCCTCTACCTGGTTCTGAATCTATATTAACCGAGGAGATAAAAAATGGTATTAGAAATCGCCTAATTAATGAGAAAGTAAACGATAAAGTAGAGGAGATTAAGAATGAACTCCTCGGAGAATTAACTCCCCAAGCAAACTTAAAAGAACTGGCAGAAAAATATAAAGTTTTGTTTAAAGAAACTGACTACTTCTCTCTGGACACACCTCTCCCGGAGATTGGCTTTAATTTAAAATTTTATAATTACGCTTTCCAACTCAAAGAGGGAGAGATTTCTGAGCCCATTGAAAGCCAGGGAGGCTATATTTTTCTTAAAGTAAAGGAGAGAAAATCGGCTTATATTCCGGAATTTAAGGAAGTGAAAGCTAAGGTGGAAGAACTTTTAAAAAAGGAAAAGGCAGAAAAATTAGCCCAGGAGAAAGCAGAGAGGATACTTAAGGAGGTAGGAGAGAAAAAGTGGGAGGAGATTGGTGAGGGATTTCAACTCCAGCCTACAACCACAGAGCTTATTAGCCGCGAAGGCTATCTTCCGGGGATTGGGAAATCTGAAGAATTCATGCGCATCGGTTTTTCCCTTCAACCACAGCAAATTGCTCCCCAACCGGTAAAAACCGAAAGGGGTTTTGTGATTCTCCGTCTTGAAGAAAAAACTTCTATAAATGAAGAGGAATTTGAGAAAGAGAAAGATGACTTCCGAAAAAAGATTTTAGCCAAAAAACAGCAGGAGCAGTTTGAAACCTGGTTTGGAGAATTAAAAAAGCGTGCGCATTTAGTCTCTCACTTAGAAAAACTCCAGTTAAAATTGGGAAGATAATTTTGGGATTTTTATAAAAAATCTATTTCTTTAAGAATTATTTTGGCTAACTGGGATTTGGAACAGAGAGGGATTTTCTGGGATGAGCCATCCTTGTAAATAAAAATGGGGGAAACCTTGTTTTCTCCAAAAGGGGATTTATTTCTGTCCATTTTCTGGGCAATGATTAAATCCAGGTTTTTTTTACGCAATTTCTCTTGAGCATTTCTGATTAAATTTTCTGTCTCCAAGGAGAAACCAATTAAAATTTTATTTTTTTTAATTTTCCCCATTTCATAAAGAATATCCGGAGTTTTCTTCAGCCTTAAGTTTAAATTCTCCTTTCCCTCTTTTTTAATTTTTCTCCTAAAAATCTTTTCCGGTTGAAAATCGCCGACTGCTGCCGTCATAATTAAACAATCGCAGAAAGGAAAACCTTCCTTTACTTTTCTATACATCTCTAAGGCAGTGTTTACGGAAACAAAATTAACCCCCTTAGGAGGTTTTAAATGCGTCGGTCCACTGATTAAAGTAACTTTATAACCTTTTCTTTTTGCCTCTTCAGCCAGACAATAGCCCAGGGTTCCCGTAGAGTAATTGGAAATAAATCTTACCGCATCCAGGGGCTCACGGGTAGGACCAGCAGTGATGAGCATATGGCGGGACTTCTTCATCCCAATTTTTTTAATACCCCTTCAACAATCATTTCCAAGGGCGCTAAATGTCCCAGACCCACCTTCCCACAGGCAAGTCTTCCTTTAACCGGCCCTATAAATTCATATCCCATTTTTTCCAATTTACGGATATTTTCTTGAACAATCTTATTTTTATACATCTGGGTATTCATTGCCGGACAGAAGATTACCGGAGCCTTTGTAGAAAAAATGGTGCAGGTTAAGAGGTCGTCAGAGATACCACCGGCAATCTTCCCAATAATATTGGCAGTAGCGGGACAGATAAGGATTAAATCTCCTTTATCCGCGAGATGAATGTGTAAAAGAGCATTTTCCTTTACCGGGAGAAACATCTCCCGAAAAACCGGATTCTCCGAAACCACCTGAAAAGTTAAGGGCTTAATCAATTCCTCCGCCTCTTTAGTCATAATCACCGTAATATTAAATCCTTTGTTTTTCAATAAGTTAATCAATTCTAATGACTTATATATGGCAATACTTCCCGTAACCCCGAGGATGATTTCTTTTTTCATTTCCCTTCTTTCTTAATTTTTTTATACTTAATCTTTCCCTGCATAATCTCTTCCAGAGCAATGCTAGAGAGTTTTGTGGAATTCACATTTACCAGTTTGGGAGCACCTTCATTCAGCTCTATTGCCCGCTTACTGGCTAAATTGACCGCTTTATAAATACTCTCTACATTTTTAAGAACCTTTTCAAGAGGAACATAAGCCATAAGTTTACCTCCGGAATTTAATTCTTTCTAAACTAATAATGGCGCTAAGTAATTCTGTTGCCTTATCTAGGTCCTTATTCATTACAATGTAATCGTATTCTCTTTGGGAGCGCAATTCTTTTTCTGCCTGCTGAAGCCGTTTTTCTATTTCTCCTGGGCCATCCAATCTCCTTTTTTTCAGTCTTTCTTGCAAGGTTTTCAGGGAGGGCGGAGTAAGAAAAATAGAGATTGCCTGAGGAAACTTTTTTCTCACCTGCCTTGCTCCCTGCACATCAATAATTAAAATTACATCCTTCCCCTGATTTATATTTTTTAAAACAAATTCCTTAGGCGTGCCATAAAAATAACCAAAAATCTTTGCCCATTCTAAGAAGCTATCCTCCTCTCTCAATCTTGTAAATTCTTTCTCGGAGACAAAGAAATATTCCCTGCCTTCTTTTTCCCCTTTACGTCTTGGCCGGGTGGTTACCGAAACCGAACGCACCAAATTTTTATCCCCGGAAAGAATTTTCTCCCCCAGGGTTGTCTTTCCACAACCGGAAGGTCCAGAAATTACAAAGAGTAAACCCTTTCTCTTCCCCATTTACAACCTTTCCGTCTTCATCCTCTCCGCTAAAGTCTGGGGATTAATTCCGGAAAGAATTATATGATTGGAGGTGGTAATAATTATTGTCCGTGTCTTCCGTCCATTGGTAGCATCAATAAGTCTACCCTCCCGTTTTGCCTCCTCGCGCAACCGCTTCATTGGCGCTGCTTCTGCAGAAACCACCGCAACCACTTTATCTAAACTCACCGTATTGTTAAAGCCAATATCCAAGAGTTTCATTCCAGGTTCTGCCCCTGTTCACGAATCTTTTCAATAAAAGATTTAAGCAAAACCACTTCCCGGGAAATAAAGTAGTCATTAGCCTTTGCGCCCATGGTATTTACCTCACGGAAAATCTCCTGGGCAATAAAATCCAATTTCCTTCCCACCTCTTCTCCCTTCTTCAATAGGCTCTTCATATCCCGAAGGTGGTTCTTCGCCCGCACAATCTCTTCGGAAATATCGGTATTCCGCAGAAAAAAACCGGTCTCCTCCACCAGTTTTTCTTCAGGAATTTCTTCCTGGGTTAAGGCTTCAAACTTTTTCTGAAATTTCTCCCTAAATTCCCGAGCACGCCTTTCTGTGCGCTGGGCAATCTTTCTCAAAGAATCTTCCATAAAGTGGAGATTACGGGAGATGTCTTTAAGTAAAGATTTTCCTTCACTTTCTTTTGCCTTAAGGAGTTTCACTATTGCCTGCTCAAGGATTTTCCTACACGCCTTCCATTCTCCACTAAGGTCTACACTTTTTTCTTCATAAATCAGAACCCCCGGAAGCGTAAGAAGGTTATTTACCGTCAAAGCGTCTTTTAAACCTAATCTCTGGGTAATCATCTTCGCCAGCCGATGGTATTGTTTCACCAGTCCCTCATCCCAGAGGACCCTTTTCTTAAGAGCCCCCCTTTGCGGAGAATAGATAAAAAGGACATTGAGCGCACCCCGCCGAACCTTCTCTTTAAGCCGACGCTTTATCTCTTCTTCATAAAGGGAAAGTTCTGGGGGTAGGCGGGTAACTACCTCAAAGAACCGATGATTAAAGGATTTTATTTCAATACTTAATATACCCCCTTTAATTCTTCCCTCGGCTTTGGCAAATCCGGTCATCCCTTTGAGCATTGAAAAACTCCTTTTCTCAGATTCTATGCCCAAACCTTCTTTTTAACTTTCTCCTCCACAACCTTGGTGGGATAAACCTCCACAATCAACTCCTCCGGAGAGAACCAGAGTTTTATCTCCCGTTCTGCCTCCTGGTTATCCCGGGAGGCATGAATCACATTTTCATAAACCCCTTTGGTCGTAATTCTTCCATAAGCACCCCGGATAGTCGTCGGGTCTGCCTCTTCAGGATTAGTTGCCCCACAGATTTCCCGAACCTTTCTAATCGCCTCTTCTCCCCAGTAGACTAAAGCCATCACCTTGCGCCGGCCATGAAATTCTCCCTGAATATATTTAATTAGGTCCTCAAAAAATGGTTTATCGCGCATATGGGCATAGTGCTTTTCTGCCAATTCCCGGGAAACGCGTACAATTTTTGCTCCAATAATTTCCAACTTGGTTTCTGAAAGCCGGGTAAGGATGTTTCCGGTAAGCGATTTCTTTAAGCCATCGGGTTTGATAATCACTAAGGTCTGCTCTACCATAGTTCCTTCTTACCTCTTTAAAAGTGAAATTAAACGCTCCAAATCCTTAAGGGAATAGTATTCCAGTTCAATCTTTCCCCGCTGTCGCTGATGGCGGATGCGCACCTTTGTGCCAAAAATATGTTGCAATTCCTCCTCCCAGACTCTTAACTGCGGATCTTTTTGAGAAGGGGAAACCACTTTTCTTTTCTTTCTTCCCTTTAATTTCCGCACTCTATTTTCTGCTTCCCGCACCGAAAGCCCTTCCCTAAGGATTTCCTCCGCAAAATTTATCTGTGCCTGTGGTTCTTCCAAAGAAAGAATGGCCCGGCCATGACCTTCACTCAATTCTCCCTGAGCAATCTTTTCCTGAACCGGGGCAGGTAATTTAAGCAGACGTAGCGTATTCACAATAGAAACTACATCTTTTCCCACTTTCTGCGCCACCTCTTCTTGACTTATCCCTAATTCTTCAATCAATCTTTTATAGGCAAAGGCCTTTTCCAGAGGATTTAAATCTTCGCGCTGGAGATTTTCCACCAAAGCCAGTTCTAATAAATCTGCTTCTTTTTCCACATCTTTAACAATTACAGGAACTTGCGTCAATCCTAACTCCTTAGCCGCCCGCAAACGTCTTTCTCCGGCAATCAGCTCATACCCTTCTGCGGTGCGGCGCACTACCAAGGGTTGCAAAAAACCCTTTTCCCGGATAGAAGCAATTAATTCTTGCATCCCAGAAGTAGCGAAATTCTGCCTTGGTTGATATTTATTAGAAACTATCTCTGTAACATTAACATTTATAATTGCTTGCGTTTCAGCCCGCTCTTGGGGAGGAAGGGGGATTAAAGCATCTAATCCCCTGCCTAAGGCTCTCTTCTTCTCCATTTTCACCTCTTTTTAAACATTCTGAGAAATAAAATTCACCTTAACCTCCGCATTGCGCAAAAGGAATTCCTCAGCGAGTTCTTTATATTTTAAGGCTCCTGAAGATTCCGGAGCATAAAGAAAAACCGGTTTCCCAAATCCCGGGGCTTCACTTAGCCGAACACTCCGGGGGATTACTGTCTGATAAACCTCCTTGCCAAAATGCTGGCGCGCCTCCGCAATTACCTCCTGGCTCAGATTGGTCCGCTGGTCTGCCATCGTAAGTAAAATTCCTTCAATGGATAAAAAGGGATTAAATGCCTGCTTTATCCTTTCCAAGGTAATAAGGAATTGGCTTAAACCTTCTAAGGCATAATATTCACATTGCACAGGGATAAGCGCCGAATGTGCCGCGGTAAGCCCATTCACGGTTAAGAGACCCAAGGAAGGAGGTAAATCAATAAAAAGGAAATCAAAATGGGAGTGAATCTTCTCCAGAGAATTTTTCAACTGAAACTGCCCTCTTTCTATTCTCCCCAACTCCACTTCTGCCCCAATTAATTCCAAGCGCGCAGGAACGATTTTAAGATTCTCTAAAGAAGTAGGCAAAATTATCTCTTCTAAGGTAATTTCTTCTAAGAGGACTTCGTAAATAGTATTATTTAATTTCTGTTTATCTATGCCTAAGCCACTGGTAGTGTTTCCTTGGGGGTCTAAATCTATCAGCAATACTTTTTTCCCCAGAGAAGCAATGTAGACCGAAAGATTGATCGCCGTGGTGGTTTTCCCCACCCCTCCTTTTTGATTACAAATTGCCACAATTTTGCCCATAAATTTTCACGTGAAAAAGAATCTTATTTTAGGAATTTCCCTGAAAAACATAAATTTAATCCGCTACTGGTCAACCAATAAAGCACCACTCCCGCAGGAAAATTATAAAAAATAAAACCTAAGAATAGAGGCATAAACCAGAGCGTTTGTTTTTGGGAAGAATAAACTTGCGTTTTCTTCTGTTGGAGAAAAACTGCTCCGGCCATAAGTAAAGGAAGTAAATTAAGAGAATTGATGAAAAAAAACTTTTGGGGAAAAGTAATGAGCGCATCGGGAAGGGAAAGGTCTTTTATCCAGAGAAATTTTGCCCCTTTTAATTCAATTGCCCGCACAAGCACCTGATAAAGGGAAATAAAGATGGGCATCTGCAAAAATAAAGGAAGGCATCCTCCTAAGGGATTTACTTTATGTTTACGATAAAGTTCCAGGATTTCCCGATTTAATCTCGGAGGATCCTGACTATAGATTTTGCGCAACTGTTCTATTTGGGGTTGGAGACGCTGTAAAGCCTGCATTGCTTTCATACTCTTCCAGGTGAAAGGAAAAAGTAACAAATTTACTAAAAGAGAAAGGAAGATAATTGCCCAACCATAATTCTTAAAAAGGAGAAATCCCAGTTTTAGGAGTTTAAGAATGGACTTCGCAATGCTGTCAAACATTCCATAATACACAATTTCTTTCCAATGTGGATTGTATTGTTTGAGGATATCCTCGTCAAGGGGGCCAAAATAAATTAAAAAATTCTCTTCCCTGGTCTCACCGGGAGAAAGCAGGATGAGGGGCAGTTGAGAAATAACTTCCCATTGTTGAGGAGAAGGGTGCCGCACAGTAAAAGCAACTCCGGAGGAAGAAGGAACAAATATTTCCACAAAATATTTACTCTTCACTGCAAACCAAGCAAGCGGGCCAAGATAAAGCCGGGAATGGGGTATCTGGCGCAGAAATTCATGCTTTATTTTTTCTTGTTGAGCATAAACAATCTCTCCATAGCGCTCTTCCCCTAGCTCCTGAGAAGAGAAATTTTCTCCTCCGCGCAAGCTCAGGTTAAGTGGCAAAGGCTTATCTTGGAGGTTTTTTATGCGCAGGGTAAATTTTAATAAATAAGTATCTTTTTCCAAGGTAAAAATTTTTTCTAAGGCAAACTGCCCTGGAAGGTTTAAAGAGTAAGTTACGCTGTTTTCTTTTTCAGTATAAGTATAAATTGCCTTATTCAGGGCATAATTTAGAAATGGTTCCGCGAAAAAAAAGAGATTTTTATTATAATCATTTGAATTATATATACTTAAATTGAACAGTATCAACCGTATCAGAGATATTCCTGCACCTTGGCTGGAGGTTTTTATCTCCAGATATTTATTTCCCAGAACTGTATCATGAACCGTATCATAATTTTTAATTTCTATTAAATCAATGGGTTGCGCTTGAGAATCTTTTTGGGAGATGATTTGCGGGATTTCTACAGTTTTTTGCTCCTGCGGTAGAGAAAATAGGCGCAGATAAAAGGGATAAAGAAAAATTAATAAAAGAATTAAAGCCAAACCAATTAGACTTCTCTTCTCCATCTCTCCTCTTCTTCTAAGGGATCATAGCCACCGGGAGTTAAAGGATGACAGCGCAAAATCCGGGCTATTCCCAGAATAATTCCCCGCGCGACTCCCTTTTTGTTGATTGCCTCCAAGGTATATTCAGAGCAGCTGGGGAAAAAACGACAGCTTTTAGGAAAGAGTCCCGAAAAGAAATTTTTATAAACCTCCAAGCCAAGGATAAGCAGAGTTTTCAACATCTTTAAACAGTTAAGCGCTTTCTTCCCTTTTTTCTTCTCCGGTTTAAAACCGCTCTTCCCCAGCGGTCAGCCATACGTTTACGAAAACCATGTTTTCTTTTTCTTTTCAAGAGGGTAATGGGTCGGAGATTTTTTTTCATTCCTTTCCTTTCTTATTAGTCCATAATGGTGGGATATATTTTAAGCAAATTTTTTGTGCAAGTCAAGTAAATAAGAAAAGGGAAATTATCTTTGAGACCCGACTATAAGGAAGGATTTTCTGTGCATAAAATGTGGATAACTATTTTGTGTTGACAAATTTATTTTTATATTTTATAATACTCTTATCTTACAAAATGATGAAAGAAAAAAATAAAAATGAACTCTGGTTAACGCTCATGTCCACTGTGCAGAAAAAAATCCACCCCCGCAGTTATGAAACTTGGTTTTCCATACTTAAACCGCTGGGATTGGATAATAATACCTTAATCATTGGAGCCCCGGATCAATTCTTCAGTGAATGGCTTAAAGAAAGGTATGGAAAAATTCTCAAAGAAGGATTACAAGAAATTGGTCAGGGAGAGATAAAAATTGATTTTGTTTCCTTCCCGGAGAGGGAGAACCGAGGAGAAGAGGGCTTCTCACCGAGAATTAAAAAAGAAGGAGAGAAATTGAGATTAAATCCCCTTTATACTTTTGAGAATTTTGTCGTTGGACCCAGTAACCGTTTTGCCCAGGCTGCTTGTTTAGCGGTAGCCGAATCTCCGGCAAGGGCATATAATCCTTTATTTATTTATGGAGGAGTAGGCTTGGGTAAGACCCATCTTCTTCAGGCAATTACGCATTATATCTATCATAAAAATCCGCAAGCCAATCTGCTTTATATTTCCAGTGAAGATTTCACCAATCAGTTAATCAGCGCAATCCAAAATCGCCTCACAAACAAATTTAGAGAACGCTATCGGAATATTGATGTCCTGCTCATTGATGATATCTATTTCATTGCCGGTAAGGAAAGCACTCAAGAGGAATTTTTTCATACCTTTAATACCCTTTACGATGCCCATAAACAGATTGTGCTTTCCAGTGATCGTTCTCCCAAGGACATCCACGGTTTAGAAGAGAGATTGGTTTCTCGCTTCGGTTGGGGTTTAGTTACCGATATCCAACCTCCAGATTTTGAAACCCGCAGCGCTATTTTAAGGAAGAAGGCAGAGTTAGCCAATATTGAAGTACCTCAGGAAGTAATTTTTTTTATCTCGGAAAAAATTAAAAATAATATTCGGGAATTGGAGGGTGCCTTGGTAAGGGTAATCGCCTATACACAATTGACGGGAGAAAAGATTAGTCTGGAGGTAACCCAGAAGGTTTTAAAAGATATGATCGTGGAAGAAGAAAGTAAGATTACCATAGATGTGATTCAAAAAAAAGTAGCCGATTATTTCCATATTCGTTTTTCGGATATGCGTACCAAAAGAAGAAATCAAGCCGTAGTTTTCCCCAGGCAGATTGCCATGTATTTGGGTAGAGAATTAACCGGCCTTTCTTTCCCAGATATTGGAATGTATTTTGGAGGAAAGGACCATACCACGGTTTTACACGCCTGGAATAAGATTAAAAATGATCTTAAAAAAAATAATGAACTTAAAGAATTAATTGATAAAATTGTTGACCAGATAAAAAGTAGGTTGTGAATAAAATTCACAGATTATTATAAAAAATGAAGTTTTTTAATTTTATAGAAATAAAATACTTAAGTTTATAATAGATAAATTATCCACAGATAAATTTCTTTACTACTATAACTATTATTTTTAAAGAAAGGAGAAGTAATGAAGATAAGAGTGAAGCGAGAAAACTTAACCGAGGCAATTCAAGCTTTACAGAATGTAATTTCCACCCGGATTACTCTACCGGTGTTGGCAAACTTTCTTCTGGAAACCCAGAAAGATAGTCTGCGGATGATTGCCACTGACTTAGATATCGGAATTTCTAAAACTATTCCTGCAGAAATTGAAGAAGAGGGAAAAATTACTGTTCCCGCAAAAAGATTTAGTGAAATTATTAAAGAATTATCTGGGGAAAAGGAAATCAATATCTCCGTGAAAAAAAATAACAGTATCCATATCCTCTATGAAAACAGTTTCTTTAAATTAATGGGTATTCCTGCAGAAGAGTTTCCTAAGATTCCCAAAATTGAAAAAGAAGAGGATTTGGTCTTAGGACAGAAAGAACTGAAGAACTTATTGGAATTGACTATCTTTGCTGTCTCCCGGGAAGAAGCACGCTATATCCTTAATGGAGTATTTTTTGATTTAAAAGAGAAATCTTTAAACTTAGTGGCTACAGATGGAAGAAGACTTTCACTGGTGACTAAAAACATAGAAAAACCGGTTAATTTTCAAATGGTAGTTCCCTTAAAGACTGTTCAGGAATTAAATCGGCTCCTTAAAGAGGAAGGGGAGGTTAAAATTATCCAGAGTGAAAACCAGGTATGTTTTAAACTTGATGATACCTTAATTATTTCACGGTTATTGGAGGGTAACTTCCCCGATTATCAACAGGTCATCCCCCCAGAAAAAAAGGTTAAATTAAAAATAAGAAGAGAGCCTTTTTTACAGGCAATTCGGCGGGTTAGTTTATTTACCACTGCGGAATCGCTCTCTATAAAGATAGAAGTTTTTAAAGACAAAATGGTTATTTCTAAGATTGTTCCCGAAATCGGAGAAGCCCGGGAAGAGCTTCCCATAGAGTATGGAGGAAAAGAGATCGCCATTGGCTTTAACCCTTATTATTTGCTTGATGTTTTAAAAAGCATAAAAGAAGAAGAAATCCCCTGGGAATTAGAGGATGCGGATAAACCCGGGGTAATTAGACTTCCGAACTTTATTCATATCATTCTTCCGATGCAGTTGGTTTAAAAGATGAGTGAACCCTTACAGATAATAGTCTCTCGGGTAATGCACCATCTCCGGGAGAAAAGCAAAAAAGAGGATATTTTTAAACTTTGGAAAAAGGCGGTAGGGAAAAGAGTTGCGCAACATACAAAACCCGTGTATTTCCATTCCGGAGTCTTAGTGGTTAATGTGGATAAAACTGGTTGGCTCTATGAACTCAATATTTTAAAGCCTTTTCTCTTCCGTAAATTAAAAAGATTTATTACTAATACTAACTTAAAAGAAATAAAATTTCGCATTGGTGAGGTATAATGATGGTCAAGGAGAAAAAAGAAAAAAATACTGAATTAAGGGAGAAAAGGCAAAAGTATGATGCTACCACCATTCAGGTCTTAGAGGGAATTGAAGCCGTGCGCCGCCGACCTGCGATGTATATTGGTGATGTCTCTACACGCGGCTTGCATCATTTGGTTTATGAAGTGGTGGACAATAGCATTGATGAGGCGATGAGTGGATTCTGTCAGAATATTGAAGTGATTATTCATCCCGATAATTCGGTAACAGTAATAGATGATGGAAGAGGAATCCCGGTGGATATGCACAAAACCCAGAAAAAACCTGCAGTGGAAGTGGTAATGACCATGCTGCATGCAGGAGGTAAATTTGACCACCGGGTATATAAGGTTGCCGGAGGGCTCCATGGAGTGGGGGTTTCGGTGGTGAATGCCCTTAGTGAATGGCTGGAAGTGGAAGTGAGAAGAGAAGGGAAAGTTTATCACCAGCGTTATGAGCGTGGCAAAACGGTTACCCGGCTCACAGTGATTGGCAAAAGCAATAAAACCGGAACCAAAGTTACCTTTAAGCCAGATAAAGAAATCTTCGGGAATAAAATTGACTTCTCTTACGATATCTTAGCTAACCGCTTAAGGGAGCTTGCTTTCTTAAATAAAGGGCTCCACATAGTTTTAAAAGATGAACGGAGTGAGAAAGAAAGTGATTTTAAATTCAGCGGAGGAATTATTTCTTTTGTGGAATATCTGAACAAGAATAAAAATCCCCTCCATAATAGGGTAATCTATTTTCAGAAAGAGAAAGAGGGGGTAATTGTAGAGGTGGCTTTCCAATATAACGATGGCTATGCCGAGAATATTTTCAGTTTTGCCAATAATATAAATACCATTGAAGGAGGAACGCATTTAAGTGGCTTTAAATCTGCCTTGACACGGACAATCAATAATTATTGTAAAAACAAAAATCTGCTTAAAGAAGACGAGCCTCCTCTACAGGGAGAAGATGTGCGTGAAGGACTAACTGCGGTAATCAGCGTGAAGCTTCCCAATCCTCAGTTTGAGGGGCAGACAAAGACAAAGCTGGGGAATTCTGAAATTTCCGGGTTGGTGGAGTCAATTGTTAACGATTCCCTCTCCGCTTTCTTTGAGGAAAATCCCTCTGTGGCCAATAAAATTGCGGAGAAAGCGATTCTTGCCAGTCGGGCAAGGGAGGCGGCAAGAAAGGCGAGGGAGTTAACGCGAAGAAAAGGTGCCTTAGAAACTGCTGACCTTCCCGGAAAACTGGCTGACTGTTCAGAAAAAGACCCCCGTCTCTGTGAACTTTACATTGTAGAAGGAGATAGTGCGGGAGGAAGCGCTAAGCAGGCACGCGACCGAAGATATCAGGCAATCCTTCCTTTAAAGGGTAAAATTTTAAATGTGGAAAAGGCAAGGGTGGATAAGATTTTAAGCAATGAAGAAATCCGGATGATTGTTTCCGCAATTGGTGCAGGGGTAGGAGAGGAATTTGACCTTACGAAAATTCGTTATCATAAGATCATTCTTATGGCTGATGCCGATGTAGATGGTTCGCATATCCGCACTTTACTTTTAACATTTTTCTATCGACAGATGCGGCCTTTGATTGAGACAGGACATGTCTTTATTGCCCAGCCTCCCCTCTATAAAATCAAGCGTGGGAAGCGTGAAGAGTATATTCAGACCGAGGCGGAGATGAACGCACTTTTATTAGATTTGGGCTCAGAAGGGTTAAGTCTAATGTCCAATACCAAGGAGAAGAAGGAATTTACTCCCGGGCAGTTCCGTAACCTTTTAAATATCCTCGTAGAGTTAGAGCGCTATGAAAATCTCTTTAAGAAGAAGGGGATTGATTTTGTAAAATACCTTCATTTGCAGGATAAAAAGAAACGTTTTCCCCTCTACTATTTACGCGAAGACAATAAAGAGATTTTCTTTTACGATGATGAGGAGTTAAGTCAATATACCCAGAAGTGGGAGAATGAGCAAGAACTGAGTTTAGAGACAACCGAACTTTTTGAAGCAAAGGACATTGAGGCGCTCAGCCAATCCCTGGAGAAAATGGGTCTGGCCATTAGCGACTATGCCACGGACAATAACCAGGGGAAACCACTCTTTAAGTTGAAAGAAGATAATAAACAGATAGAGATATACAGTCTCAAAGAACTCTTAGAATATGTAAAGAAAAACGCTAAAGAGGGTTTGGTAATCCAGCGCTACAAAGGATTGGGAGAGATGAATCCGGAACAGCTATGGGAAACCACCATGGATGCCGAGAGGCGTACTTTAACCCAGGTGACCTTGGAAGACGCGGTGGAGGCAGATGAGATATTTACTGTACTTATGGGAGACCAGGTAGAACCGAGACGCAAATTCATTGCTGACCATGCCCATGAAATTAGATACTTAGACATCTAAAGGAGCCCAATGAGGGAGAGAGAATTTTATCAGGATAATAAGTTTATGAATATGCTTAGCCATTTGCATAGCAAAACTACCTTCAACCATCTCTTAGAGTTCATTGTCCAGAATTTTAAGTCCTATCTTCCCTTTGAACGGGTTGGCTTGGCTTTGATTGATGAGGAGGGAGAATGTATTAATAACCGCAAGGTAATTGCGGAAAAACCGCTTTTTTACCGGGGTTACGAGATACCTTATAGCCACACAGAACTTGATGAAATAGTTAAAACCGGTATCCCGAGAGTGATTAATAACTTGGAGGTTTATTCGGAAAGGAATCCCCAATATGTTTGGCCGAGCCGGGTATTTGGAGAAGGGGTTCTGGCAACGCTTATCCTCCCCTTAAAAGTGCGTGATAAAGGGGTGGGGATGATGTTTTTTTGTCATCCGCAGGCAAATATCTATAATCAACACCATATAAATTTCCTGCGTTTTGTTTCTACCCACATCTCCACAGTTTTTGAAAAAACTTTCTTGATGCGCGAACTTGCTCTTACCACAGTGATGGGCTTGGCGAACTTAGCGGAGAAAAGGGATTTGGAAACCGGTCAGCATATAAAAAGGATAAAATATTATTCGCGTGCCTTAGCCATAGAATTAGCCACCCAGAGTATCTACAAGGATGAGATTGATGAGGAGTTTATTCAGGATGTTTATGATTTCAGCCCCTTACATGATATTGGGAAGGTGGGAATATCCGATGCTATTTTAAGAAAGCCGGGGAAACTTACCCCGGAAGAATTTGAAGAGATGAAAAGACATACGGTTATTGGGAAGGAAATCTTAGAGGCAATTGAAGAAAATTTAAAAAGCAAGGGCTTTTCTTTTTTTAAAATGGGTGTAGAGATTGTCTATTACCATCAGGAAAAATTTGACGGCTCGGGTTATCCCCAAGGGTTAAAGGGAAGAGAAATTCCCCTCTCTGCCCGTCTGGTGAGTGTCTGCGATGTTTTTGATGCCTGCAGTCTGGAGAGGATTTATAAACAGGCCTACTCTCTGGAGGAATGCTACCGGATTGTAGAAGAGGGGAAAGGGAAACAATTTGACCCGGTTATTGTGGATGCCTTTATGAATATAAGAGACAAAATAGAGGGAATCTACCAGCGTTTTAAAGATTGAAAGTGAGGAGTTTAGGATGTATGACCGCCATACAAAGGTAATCCCGGTGGATATTGAGGATGAAATGAAGGCTTCTTACATTTCTTATGCGATGAGTGTAATTGTGGGAAGGGCTTTGCCCGATGTCCGCGATGGATTAAAACCTGTGCATCGGCGGATACTTTATGTGATGAAGGAATTGGGGCTTGAACACAATAAGCCTTATAAAAAATGTGCCCGAATTGTGGGAGAAACCTTAGGTAAATACCATCCCCATGGAGACATGGCAGTTTACGATGCTTTGGTAAGGATGGTTCAGGATTTCTCTTTGAGATATCCTTTGATTGAAGGACAGGGTAATTTTGGCTCCATTGATGGCGATGCCCCAGCAGCAATGCGTTATACAGAAGCAAGACTCTCAGCAATTGCTGAGGAGATGCTTACGGATATTGAAAAAGAGACTGTAGATTTTGTTCCCAATTTTGATGAGTCTTTGACTGAGCCGGTGGTTTTACCAGCAGTTTTACCCAATCTTTTAGTCAATGGCTCCAGTGGAATTGCCGTGGGGATGGCGACAAATATTCCTCCCCATAATCTGGCGGAGGTGGCCGAGGGGATTGTAAAGGTGATTGACCATCCGGAAATAGAGATAGAAGATTTGAGTAAGGTAATCAAGGGGCCGGATTTCCCTACGGGTGCTTTTATCTGTGGTACAGAGGGGATAAAAGAAGCTTATCGGACAGGCCGGGGGGTGATTAAACTGCACGCCCGTGCAGTCATTGAGGAACAGAAATCAGGTAAGGAAGCAATTGTGATTACGGAAATTCCCTATCAGGTAAATAAAGCAAACCTTATTGAGCAGATTGCTAAACTGGTGGAAGAAAAGAAGATTGAAGGGATTTCCGATTTACGTGATGAATCTGATAAAGAAGGGATGCGGATTGTGGTGGAATTAAAACGCGATGCTCCGTCAAGAGTGATTCTCAATCAGCTTTATAAACATACCCAGCTGGAAACCTCTTTTGGGATAATTATGCTGGCATTGGTGGATAACCGTCCGCGGGTTTTGAATCTCAAAGAGATGCTTCAAGAATATATAAAGCATCGCAAAAATATCATCCTCCGCAGGACCACTTTTGAATTAGAAAAGGCAAAAAAACGCGCCCATATCTTAGAGGGTTTAAAGGTTGCTCTGGCAAACTTAGATAAAGTAATTAAGACCATCCGTCAGTCAAAAACAGTGGTAGAGGCAAAAACCAACCTTCGGGAAAACTTCAAATTAACAGAGGAGCAGGCGCAGGCAATTTTGGAGATGCAACTGCAACGACTTACTGCTCTGGAGAGAGAGAAGATTGATGAGGAGTATCTTGCCTTGATTAAAAACATTCAGCTCTATGAGGCAATCTTAAAAAGTGAAAAGAAAGTTTTGGAAATTATTAAAGAGGAAGTGCTGACTCTGAAGAATAAATATGGGGATAGAAGACTTACCGAGATAATCCCTGAAGAGGAGGAACTGGAGATAGAGGATTTAATTGCTGAAGAAGATGTGGTGATTACCATCAGCCATAGTGGTTATATTAAAAGACTTCCGGTAAGTGCTTATCGGCGACAGAAACGGGGAGGGAAAGGGGTTACCGGTGCGGAGTTAAGAGAGGAAGACTTTATAGAACATCTCTTTATTGCCTCTACCCATGATTATATTCTCTTTTTTACAAATATTGGGAAAGTTCACTGGCTTAAGGTCTATGATATCCCTCAGGCAGGAAGAATTGCTAAAGGGAAAGCCATAGTCAATCTCTTAGAGTTAGAGGCAAATGAAAAAATCAGTGCCTTTGTTCCGGTAAGGGAGTTTAAAGAAGACCACTATTTGGTTATGGCGACAAAGAACGGTTTGCTAAAGAAGGCTCCCTTGGAAGCCTTCAGCCATCCCCGCAAAGGAGGAATAATCGGCATTACCTTGGAAAAGGGAGATGAGTTAATTGAAGTGGAATTGACTCAGGGAAAGGAGGAAATTTTTTTAGCCACCCAGCAGGGTAAGGCAATCCGTTTTTCGGAGGAGGAAATAAGGCCTATGGGCCGGAGTGCGCGCGGAGTAAGGGGGATTAGGTTAGGTAAGAATGATCGGGTAATTGCCATGGAATTGGTAAAGAAAGATGCTACCTTACTTACAGTTACTGCCTTAGGTTTTGGGAAACGGACACCGGTGGAAGAATATCGGAGCCAATCACGGGGGGGAAAAGGGATTATTAATATTAAGGTTACGAAGAAAAACGGAGAGGTAGTGGGATTAAAGACGGTTAGTGATAAAGATGAGTTGATGATTATCAGTTCCTCGGGGATGCTGGTGCGCTGTGCGGTAAAAGATATCCGGGTAACCGGAAGAGCAGCCCAAGGAGTAAGGCTCATCCGTTTAGAACCCAAAGATAAAGTTTCCTGTATAGCCAGTTTAGTGGAGGAGGAAGAGGAGGATAATTCAGATAGGTAATTTGCACTTTGATATTTGAGTCTTGGATTTTAACTTTGACCCTGTCGTCTAGTCTGGTTGAGGACAAGGGCCTTTCGAGCCCTCGGCACGGGTTCAAATCCCGTCAGGGTCGTAGGATAAAGCGAGATAAAGATGTGTGGAATAATTGGATATATTGGTAAGGAAGAGGCAAAGCCGATTATCTTAAATGGATTGCGGAGGCTGGAGTATCGTGGTTACGATTCCAGTGGGATTGCTTTAGTGGGAAAAGAGGGAATTTTTCTGTGCAAAGCCCCGGGGAAGCTTACCGTGCTTAATAACCTCTTGACTCAAGAAATTCCTTCGGCACGCTTAGGAATTGGCCATGTGCGCTGGGCAACCCATGGCGAAGTAAATGAAATTAATGCTCATCCCCATCTGGATTGTAAGGGAGAAATCGCCGTAGTTCATAATGGGATTATTGAGAATTATCATCTTTTAAAAGAGAAATTAATTAAGGAAGGTCATCTCTTTCTCTCCCAGACCGATACAGAGGTAATTGCGCACTTAGTAGAAAAATATTACCATGGCAACTTAGAAGAAGCAGTCCGAAAAGCCTTAAAAGAGTTAAAGGGTGCCTATAGCCTGGGAATAATTTCTCAGCGCGAACCGGAGAAGTTAATTGGGGTGCGTCTGGGAAGCCCGCTGATTGTGGGGACAGGTAAGAATGGGAATTTTATTGCCTCGGATATTCCGGCAATCTTAGATTATACCAATTTAGTTTTTTATTTAAATGACCAGGAGATGGCGATAATTACGGAAAAACAGATAGAAATCAAGGACTTTCAGGGTAGGTTGCTTAAGCGCAAGGTAAACAAAATTGAATGGGACATTTCTTTGGCGGAAAAGAACGGTCATCCCCATTTTATGCTTAAAGAGATTTATGAACAACCCTGGGTATTAAATCAGATTTGTAGAAGAAGAATTTATGAAGAGAAAATTCTTTGGGAAGAGATGGGTTTTTCCGATAAAGAACTCTTAGGTTTTAAGAAAATTTTTATTGTTGCCTGTGGAACCGCCTATCATGCAGGCTTGGTGGGAAAGTATATCTTGGAAGAATTGGCTGGAATCCCTGTGGAGGTAGAGGTTTCCAGTGAATTTCGCTATCGTTATCCTCTTTTAGATAAAAATACTTTGATTTTGGCTATTTCGCAGTCCGGAGAAACTGCAGATACACTTGCCTGTATAAGGGAGGCAAAACAGAAACAGATAAGGGTAATTTCTATCTGTAATGTCCTTGGCTCCTCTATTGCCCGGGAATCCGATGGGGTAATTTATACCCATGCTGGCCCGGAGATCGGAGTTGCCTCTACAAAAGCTTATACCGCACAGTTGGGTATCTTATATCTTTTTGCTTTTTATCTGGCAGGGCTTAAGAAAAAAATTGCCGAAGAGAAGTTAAGCCACTTAATAGGAGAATTTAAAAACCTTCCCCTCCATATGGAAACACTTCTAAAAGATGAGGGGGAGATTAAAAAGATTGCCCGGAGATTTTTCTCGGCAAACTGTTTCTTATATTTAGCCAGGGGGAGAGATTTTCCCAATGCTTTGGAGGGAGCCTTGAAACTAAAAGAAATTTCTTATATCCATGCGGAAGGTTATCCTGCAGGAGAGATGAAGCACGGTCCGATTGCTTTAATTGATGAAAATATGCCGGTGGTCTGTATTGTTCCTCAGGGTAAACTCTATGAAAAGATGTTTTCCAATATTCAGGAAGTAAGAGCAAGAAAAGGCAAAGTAATTGCCTTAGCCACACAAGGGGATGAAATTATTAAAGCACATGCTGACGAAATTATCTCGCTTCCCAAAATTGACGAACTCTTCACACCTTTTCTTACCGTTTTACCCTTACAACTTTTAGCCTACCACATTGCAGTTTTACGCAACTGCGATATAGACCAGCCCCGAAATTTAGCTAAATCGGTGACGGTAGAATAAATCTATTCTCTCTTGCGACAAGGCCCTTACCGGTAATTTAAAATATTTTGTGTGAGAGCTCTGAAAAAACCTTAAACTTTTATCTTTTATTTTTATCATTGGAGATAATTTTCTCTATTTTTAAATTAACTGCTCTTTGCGCCATTTACCTCTGTATCTAGCTCTATTTAAACCATGCCACTTCTTAGCTTCGCCAAATTTTCGTTCAACCATCTTACAAATCTTTATTGACTCCAGATAAAATTTATCGTTATCTTGTAATCTGAGTTTGTAATTATCACTAATAAAAATTCTTGAATGTTTACCTTTAACTGCAGCACATCGCTGGAAGTGTTTGCAATTTCGACAGATAGTTATTGAAAAATTATAAAAATCTCCATTCTCTTGGCGATTCTTGGTGGTTGAGATTTTGCCTTTGGGCAGATAAGTTTGTCTTGCTCTTTTATATATTTAAATCCTTTTAGCTTGCTCTTTGAGAAAATCTCCTTCCACTTCGTAAGTGTAATTTTTCAAGGTCAGACCGCAGGTAATTTAAAATATTTGTGAAATTTAACTTGAAAAAATAAAAAGAGGGTGTAACCTCCATCTAGCCCATTCCACTGAGTGGTGGAAGTAAAGGGCTAAAATGAATTAACCATTTAAAAGAATTTACACAATTTTCTTGAGATTACCCTGTTCCCCTTTTGCCTTGACAAATTACGCCTTTCCGTGTTAAATTATACCACAATTGGCGTGGTAGCCAAGTGGCAAGGCAGCGGTCTGCAAAACCGCTAATCGCCGGTTCAAATCCGGCCCACGCCTCAAATTTCCGGGCGAGTGGTGGAATGGTATACACGTGGGACTTAAAATCCCATGACCTTTTAGGTCGTAAGGGTTCAAATCCCTTCTCGCCCAATTTTTGGGCGGTTGGCGCAGCCTGGTTTAGCGCGTCAGTTTGACATACTGAAGGTCACTGGTTCAAATCCAGTACCGCCCACAAATATAGTTAATGGGTTAAATTGTTAAATATGGATTTGTCAACATTAAGACATTCTTGTGCTCATATAATGGCGCAGGCGGTAAAGAGACTTTTCCCCGGAACAAAGTTGGGAATCGGTCCTGCCATTGAGGACGGTTTCTATTATGACTTTGACTCTTCCTATAAGTTTACCCCTGAAGATTTAGCCAAGATTGAGGAGGAAATGCAGAGGATTGTAAAGGAAGATTTCCCTTTCATCCGTGAGGAAATTCCCAAAAAAGAAGCAGTTAAATTATTTCAGGATTTAGGTGAGGATTTTAAACTGGAATTGCTTAAAGAAATCCCTGAGGAGAAAGTGACTGTTTATCGTAGCGGAGAATTTGTGGATTTGTGTCGTGGCCCCCACATAGAATCTACGGGGAAAGTTAAAGCCTTTAAACTCTTATCCCTTGCCGGTGCCTATTGGCATGGCATAGAAACCAATCCTATGCTGCAGAGAATTTATGGCACGAGTTTTTTTACCCATAAGGAATTGGAAAATTATCTCCAAAAATTAGAGGAGGCAAAAAGGCGTGACCACAGAAAACTGGGGAAGGAATTGGAGTTTTTCAGCCTCCATGAAGAAGCAGGAGCTGGCTTGGTCTTCTATCATCCCAAGGGAGCAATTTTAAGAACAATTATAGAAGACTATGAGAAAAAAGAACATCTCAAAAGAGGATACCAGTTGGTGATTACTCCCCATATTTTAAGGTCAGATATCTGGATGCGGTCAGGGCATTATAGTTATTATAAAGAGAATATGTATATCTTCCAGATAGATCAGCAGGAGTTTGCTGTAAAGCCTATGAATTGTCCAGGGCATATTTTAATTTATAAATCTAAAATAAGAAGCTATAGAGAGCTTCCTTTGCGTTTCTTTGAACTGGGTTCAGTATACCGCCATGAGAAGACAGGGGTTTTGCATGGTCTTTTGAGGGTAAGGGGATTTACTCAGGATGATGCGCATATCTTTTGTAGTGAGGAGCAGCTGGTAGAAGAAATAAAAGGGGTGATTGACTTTGTGCTCCAGACAATGAAGGTTTTTGGTTTTACCGAGTATGAGATTGAATTGAGCACACGACCTTTAAAATCAATTGGAACTGACCAGGAGTGGGAGAGAGCAGAAGGGGCTTTAAAAAAAGCCTTGCATGAGAAAAACCTAAATTATAAAATAAATCCCGGGGAAGGAGCATTTTATGGACCAAAGATTGATATAAAATTGAAGGATGCTTTGAAGAGAACTTGGCAGTGTGCCACCATTCAATGTGATTTTGCTTTACCGGAAAGATTTGACCTAACCTATGCTTCTCCGGATGGTTCTTTGAAAAGGCCAATAATGCTTCACCGGGTGATTTTGGGGAGTATGGAGCGTTTCCTGGGAACATTACTTGAGCATTATGCAGGAGCACTTCCCCTCTGGCTTGCTCCCCTGCAGGTGATAATTATTCCCATTGCAGAGAGATTTCTCCCCTATGCGGAGAAGATAAAACAGAGGCTCTTAGAGGAAGATTTACGTGTAGAGGTTGATCTCCGTGAGGAAAAAATGGAATACAAAATCCGTCAGGCACAACTTAATAAAATTCCCTATATGCTGGTCGTTGGTGAGCGGGAAGTAGAGACAAATACGGTTAGCGTGCGTGAACGTAAGAAGGGAAACTTAGGGCAGCTTTCTCTGGAAGATTTTATTCAACGGATAAAAAAGGAGATAGCGGAAAGGGGGTGAAAGTTTATTGCGGTTTTTGCGCATAAATGAACAGATAAAGGCTAAGCAGATTCGGCTCATTGGAGAAAATGGAGAACAGTTAGGGCTAGTTTCCCCTGAGGAAGGGCTAAGACAGGCAGAGATGCGTAACCTTGATTTAGTGGAGGTTGCTCCGGAGGCAAATCCTCCAGTCTGCCGAATTATGGATTATGGTAAATACCGCTATGAACAGGAAAAGAGGGAAAAGCAGGCGCGCAGAAAGATGCATCTGCATCATCTCAAAGAAATCCGTCTTAAACCTAATATTGAGGAGCACGACTATCAGGTAAAGCTGAGGAATTTGCAGAGATTTCTTCAGCACGGGGATAAGGTAAAGATTACCCTCATCCAGCGCAGGCGAGAAATTTCTCATCCGGAGATTGGCGAAAAATTGCTGGCAAGATTTTTAAATGATGCTAACCAATGGGGAGAGATAGAGAAACCCCCAAAGAGTGAAGGAAGAAATATAGTCGCGGTGGTTGCTCCCCGGCACGGTTGAAAAATTATGGAGGTAAAATGCCCAAGATGAAAACTTCGCGTTCCTTAGCGAAGCGGATTAGATTCACGGCGCGTGGGAAATTGAAACATGCAAAGAGTGGGAGAAGTCACCTTTTGAGTAAGAAGGGAAGGAAGCGTAAGCTTGATTTACGCCGTCCAGGATTTGTGGCTAAAGTAGATAGAGAAAAAATTCGTAAATTACTGCCTTATGGTTTGTAAAGGAGGAAAGTTATGCCCAGGGTTAAACATTCTGTAGCTACACATAAACGGCACAAAAAAATGCTTAAGCAGGCAAAAGGTTATTGGGGGGCAAGGAGTAAACTTTATCGTCGGGCAAAGGAAACAGTTCAGCGGGCTCTGGTTTATAGTTATCGTGACCGGCGGGTAAAAAAGCGGCAGTTCCGTAAACTCTGGATTACGCGCATCTCCATTGCCTGCAAAAACTTAGGGATTTCTTATAATCAATTTATTCATGGTTTAAGAAAAGCAAAGGTGAATCTGGACCGGAAGATATTGGCAGATCTGGCGATAAATGACCAGCAGGCCTTTAGTAAACTGGTGGAGATAGCAAAACAATAACTAAAGATGTATATAATTATTGTGGGTTGTGGAAGAGTAGGGGCAGAACTGGCGAGGATTCTGCAGGATGGGGGGCACAATGTAGTGGTAGTTGATAAAAATCCGGATGCTTTTAAACGCTTAGGTAATACCTTCAACGGAGTAACCTTGGTAGGGAATGGTTTTGATTTAGATACCCTGAAGGAAGCAGGTATAGAGAAGGCGGATGCTTTATGTGCGGTAACCAATGGAGATAATACCAATATTATGAGTGCTCAGGTAGCCAGGAAAATTTTTAATGTTCCCAAAGTAATTGCCCGGATCTATGACCCCCAGCGTGCAGAGATATACCGTTCTTTAGGGATAAATACCCTCAGCGGAACGGTTCTTTTTGCTTCCCTGATTCGGGATAAACTCATTGAGAGCCAATTCAGTAGTTATCTCATTGAAACGAAGGAATTGGGGGTTTTGGAATTCAGGGCTCCTGAGGAAATAGTGGGAAAATTAATAAAGGAGGTAAACCTCCCCGGAGAATTGCTTGTGGTTACGGTGGTAAAAAAGAAAACCGGGACAGTTATCCCTACAGAACAGACAATGGTAGAAAAGGGAGATATTTTGATTGCGGTAGTAAAGATTTCTGCACTTAAGAAAGTGAAAACACTTTACAAAATTGGTTAAGTTAAAATGTATATTATAATTGTGGGAGCAGGGAATGTAGGAAGTTATTTAGCAAAACGTCTCCTTGAGGATAAGCATGTAGTGGTGGTGGTTGAAAGAGATGCTATGCGTTGTAAAGAGCTTGCTAAAGAGATGGATGCTTTGATTATCAATGGGGACGGATGTGACCCGAAATCCCTTGAGGATGCGGGAGCAAATCGCGCGGATGTGATAGCGGCAGTGACCGGAGAAGACGAAGATAATTTGATTATCTGTCAGTTAGCAAAGGAAAAGTTTGGCACAAAACGCACCGTAGCCAGAGTGAACGATTCCCGCAATGAACGCACCTTTAATGAACTGGGGGTGGATGTTCCGGTGAATGCCAACGCCATCATCGCTAAGATTATTGAAGAAGAGGTCTCTTTTGCGGATTTTGTGACACTGATGACTTTCAAACGGGGTAAACTGGCAATTGTGCGCGTAGACTTGGCTGAGGATTCTCCGGTAATAAACAAAGCCGTGAAAGACTTATCCCTTCCCCACGATGCGGTATTGGTTTCCATTATCCGCGGAGATAAGGTAATTATTCCTAAAGGAGATACAGTCTTAGAGTCCCGCGATGATGTTATTGCCCTTACTACCATAGAAAATGAGAAGCAACTCTTAGAATTTTTAGTAGGTAGAATATGAGGTATTATAAGATTTTTAATATTGGCAAGGCAATTCTGACCATCTTTATTTTTTATTCTATTCTTTTATCTTTTTCTTTTCTCTTAGGAGCAATTTTGCTTAAGATTTTTTAAATTATGTTGATTAAACCCAGCCGGGAAGATATCTCTCTGGTTCTTTACCATATTGGGAGAATTATTCTGCTCGTGGGGATTTTCTTAATTTTCCCTTTTCTTACCGCTATTTTTTTCCAGGAGAAATCTCCCGGCATAGATTTCCTTCTTTCCTTAGGGATATTTCTCAATACAGGTTTCTTTTTAATCCTCTTTTTTAAAATTGAAAAGGAACTGCGCTGGATGCATGCGATGGTGATTACTTCTCTGTCCTGGTTATTCATTGCTGTTTTGGGAGCAATCCCCTTTTATTTGAGTGGAAACTGGAAGAGTTTTTTGGATGCGGTTTTTGAAGCAATGAGTGGTCTGGCGACCACTGGGCTTACGCTGGCAGAGGACCTTGACCATCTTTCTCTTTCCTGCCAGATGTGGCGACATCTATTGATGTTTATCGGTGGACAAGGGGTAATTATTATGGCTTTAAGTTTTTTGGGGAGAGGCTTGGGAGGGGTTTTTAGAATCTATGTGGGGGAGGCGAGAGAGGAGAAAATTTTTCCCAATGTTGTAGAGACGGCAAGATTTATCTGGATTCTCAGTATTTTCTACCTTATTTTGGGAAGTTTGGTTTTGGGAGGGATTGCTTTCTTAGAAGGGGTTTCTTTAAAGCGTGCATTTTTTCAGGGAATATGTCTTTTTATGGCTGCTTTTGATACCGGTGGCTTTACTCCCCACTCACAGAATATTTTATATTATCATAGCTTTTTCCTAGAACTGGCAACGATTTTTATGATGTTTTTAGGAGTAATTAATTTCAATCTCCATTATAACCTCTGGACAGGAAAAAGAAGGGAATTCTGGCGGGATATAGAGATTATTACCTTTTCTTTTACGGTTATTTTTACCTTCTTACTGGTGGCAATAGGATTATCTAAGGCAGGAATTTATCCCCAAGCAAGGGTTTTGTTTCGCAAAGGGTTTTATCAGCTTATCTCTGCCCATACCGGTACAGGGTATGCAAATGTTTATTCCAGAGAATTTCTTCAATTTTGGCCAGGACTGGCGATGGTGGGACTGATTATGGCTATGGGCTTAGGAGGAGCAACCTGTTCAACCACTGGAGGGATTAAGGCGTTAAGGATTGGTTTGGTTTTCAGAGCATTCCTGCAGGATGTAAAACAGCTGATGCAACCGGATAACACTGTTTTAATAGAGAAGTTTCATCATATAAGAGATTTAGTCTTAGAAGACCGCTATGTGCGTTCAGCAGCGATTATATTTTTAGCCTATCTCATCCTCTATTTTTCCGGAACAATCGTCGGAATGCTCTGCGGTTATCCCTTTTTAGATTCACTTTTTGAGTCCACTTCTGCGGGAGCAAATGTCGGTCTCTCCTGTGGAATTACCTCCCCCCAGATGCCCACGATTTTAAAATTAACCTATATCTTTCAGATGTGGTTAGGCCGTCTGGAATTCGTGGCCATTTTTACTTTAATAGGATTTATTATTGCATTGGTTAGAGGAAAATGAAAAAAATATCAAATATCAAATATCAAATATCAAAAATACATATAAAAATTCAAAATTTTGCATTGTGGATTATCATTTTGATTTTTGCATTTTGCATTTTGAATTTTCGCTGTTTTGCTGAGATTATCTCCAGCACTGAATTGCTCAAGAATCCCCGGGATTACGATGGGAAAAGAATAATCTATGAGGGGGAAGTAATTGGAGATGTAATGGAGAGAGGAAGTTTTGTCTGGGTAAATCTCAAAGATAAAAAATTTGCCTTAGGTGTTTATCTGGCAAAAGAG
>JAMWCM010000061.1 GCA_023818355.1 Candidatus Omnitrophota bacterium | reverse complement strand
CCTTTAAAAACATTGCTTCAGGAATAATTGCCTTATGAATGCCGTCAAACAATTTACCTTTGTGTTCTATTTTTCCAATATAAAATGGATTGCGTAAAATATTATCAATTGAACCCTTACAAAAAATCTCCTTCCACTTCGTAAGTGTAATTTTTCAAGGTCAGACCGCACAAACCCTTGACAAATTGAGAAATTTATGTTATATTTTATATAGAAAAATGAAAAGAATATTTTTTGTGTTAATAATAAGTAGCGTATGTCTGGTTTTAAGCAAAAAGGGAGAGGCTTTCTGGTTAACGGGACCAGAAATGTTTTCTGCACCGATAACTACTCCACGTTCACAAGGAGCCCCTGAATCTACGAATCCTTTATTTATTCTTACGGCAGATAGTTTTATGGATGACGAAGGTAAACCTACCCGGGTAAGTGGAGCAGATTTTTCCCATGGAGAAGGGGTGGTTACGGCAATGGGGCAGGAATTCCAGAATATTTTGCAAAAAAATCCTCACCTTCCCTATACACTGCTTCAACTGGTTACTTTTGATGGGAAAACCCTTGCTCTTTATGATAGAGATGGGCCGGTTACTGACCCCCAGAAAATTCCTCAGGGAGCAAGGCGGATAGTGGTTTTTCTCGCCGATATTCCGGGAGAAAAACAAGAAGGAGGACGCTGGCAATTCTCCGGAGATGCGGTGTATAAGACTTTAGTGGATGCCTTAGAACAATTAAAGCAAATGAAAGCAGCGGTAATTGTCAATTTAAGTATGAGTGCTGGGGAGCAGGCACCTATCTTGGAAGAGCTGATGCGCACCTATAAAGATGTTTTATTTGTGGCTTCTGCAGATGGTTATCCGGGTAAATATGCAGAGAGTTTATCCAATGTGCTAGCCGTGGGAAATCTTGGGGATAAAACACCTCAGCCAAACACAATTTATGCGGAGGGATATGTGGAGATTCCGGGTAAAGGTTCAGCACGCGGGAGTTCCTTTGCCGTTCCTAAGGCAGTAATGACTGCCGCGCTCGCCTGGCAGGTTAATGGAAATATAAATAGTGGACAGTTAAGAGAGATTATCGTTGCTCCCACTTTGGAAGCTAATGCTGACCCTCCTGGACGACTCAATTCCCAGGCTTCCTTAGAGATGGCAAAGAATTATACTCCTTCTTTTTTTCCTGTCTGGGGAAGTCCCTCCTTTGACTTTCACCAGCCTTTTGGCTTCCTCTGGTAAAATCTTTTTCTAAAAAATTTTCTTTACAAATTGCGAAAAAAGTGGTATATTTTTATGAGAGAAATCTTAATGTCGGGAGGTAAAAATGAAAGGAAAATGGTTATGGGGAGGAGGAATAATTTTTCTTTTTCTTCTGGTTTCTTGTGGCAAAGCAAAAGAAAAAAGTTCTGCAGTTAAGAAAACAGAGTTAGCAATGGTTGAGGAGGGTAAGGAAATGTCTCAGGAAGAGCAAAGATTTGTGGAGGGCGAGGTCTTAGTTAAGTTTAAACCAGAAATTTCTGCCGAGGAGATTGTGAAGATTGTTAAAGAAGAATACCAGTGTGAGATAATGGATGTGATTGAGGGTTTGGGAGTTTACCGATTGAAGCTTCCCAAGGGGAAGAAGGTTCTGGAGATGGTGGAGACCTTAAGGAAGGATGAAAGGGTTAAGTATGCTGAACCCAATATAATTTATCGTCTACAAGAGTAGACGAAAAGGAGGGATGGGGAATAATTTATAGCCGATGAAAAGGGATTTTAAAGCAGTGATTTTGATAGTGGTCCTCGGAGGAGGACTTTTTTTATTTTTAAACTTAGGATTTAGTCAGGAGAAGGTGGAGAAACTTGAGGATTTTAGTAAATATGGTTATACGCTTAAATATAAAGACCCCAATGTCTATACGCTTGAGCCGGGAGAGAAGAAATCCCTCTATCAACAGGGAGAGCCGCAGCTTCCTCCGGCTTTAAGCGAAGGGAAAACTCCTCCCCAGTGGTCAAAACCCGAGAAACTGGAGAAGGTAACTCCCGAACAACTTTATTTACCGCCCTCCGTGGAAGAGATTCTGCCTTCCAAGATTTATGATTTTGAGGAAGGCCTGGAAACCGAGGGAGGGAGGTTCTCCTTAGAAGGTTTTGCCGAGAAGATAAAACCTGTGATTGCCGAAATTACCGGAAAAGAGATAGAGATTAAGGTGGTTACTCCCAGGGAGGTTCCTTTGGGAACAGCTGTGGTTCCGGTAGAGGAAGAAACGGAAGAAGAACCTCAGGAAAAGCCCCAAAAACCTTTATTTTCCAATGAATGGCAGATTTTGTTAAAAGAAGGAAGACTCACCCTTAGACCTCCCTTAGGAACTACCGAGGAAGATTTAGAAAAGATTGCTGCCTATCTGGTGAATCTCTTGGGAAGAGGAGGAGAAATTACCCAGGTCGGTCCAGAAGGCATTGAAATACAAATAAAATAGAACAGTATCAAACTATATCAGAAAAAAGGAATTGGTTATTTATTTTCTTCTTTTCAGAAGTTTATCCAGGGAAAGATAACCGTATCATAAATCCTGATACAGTCTTGCAAAGAGAATAAGGATTTATTATTTTTTCTTATAACGATATCAACAGTATCAGAAATTTTAGATTTAAGTTCCTTGGGGAGGTTTGAGAAAAACCCTGAGCCGGCAAAGAAAGAAAAAAAGAAGAGATTTATTTTTTTCTTGACAAAAGTTCTTAATTATGATAATCTTAAAAGCCTGATATAGTATGATATGGTTTAACCCCCTGTAGAAAAGGAGGGAAGATGGGAAAGTGTTCTTTATTCTTAAAAGGAACCTTATGCGGGTTTCTTTTTTTATTTTTAGGAGGAGGTAAACTTGAAGGAAGCATAGAAGAAGCGCGTGTGGATAAAATAGAGGTAAAAGAAAGGAAGGAGGGATTAAAAATAATCATTACCAGCAGTCACCCCCTGAATTATTCAGTATATGAGACGGAGAGGCCCGTGCGGATTATTCTTGACCTCATTGGGACACATATCTATGCGCAACTTCCTACGAAAACCACTGTAGAAAAAGGGCAGTTACAGGAGGTCAATATTCGCTGGTATGGAAAGTCTCCGGAGAAAGAGGGAGAAAGAGGGAAAGTGGATTTGATAGAGTTAGTCTTGCGGAAAAAGATTAAGCATAAAGTCTCTACACGGAATAACCAGATTATAATTGACCTGGAACTGCCGGGATTTGCCCCGGAGAAACCCCCTGAAGAGAAGAAGGAAGAAATTCCGCTGGTAAAGCTTGAGCCAAAATTCCTGGAGGAGACAGAGGGTTGGGAAAAATGGGTAGATATTGCCCTTGCCAATTATAAACCCTTGCACATTGCCCATGAACAGGTAGAACTTGCACAGGTGAGAGTAAGGGAGGCCCGGAGAATGCTTTTCCCAATCACCATCGTTAAAGCCAGCCAAACAAAAGGAGATACTTCCGTCAGGGAGGTGGGTTTTAGAGAGCGCTCTTTTGGGATTCAGATAGAACAGCCAATTACCCAGGGAGGAGAGTTGCGCTATAAACTCCAGCAGGCACTGGTTAATTTAGATATTGCCCAGAGGGAATATGAGCGGATAAAAGCAGATTACATCTTAGAAGTAAAACGTGCCTATTATAATTTACTTATCTATATTATGAACACCAATATTTATGAAGAAATTTTTAAAGAGGCGGAAGAATTCTTACAGATGGCGCAGAAACATTATGAAAATAAATTAATTACGCAGTTGGAATTCTTAAATGTCCAATCTCTCTATAGCCAGATTAAGTATCAACTTGTGGCGGCTCAAAAAGACAGAACTTTGGCGGAACTTACCTTTAAACAGGTGCTCAACTTAGACCCTTCAGTTCCCATTGAGTTTGAGTCTTGGTTAAAATTTGAGAAACTGGATTTGAATCTGAATAGATGTAAGGAGATTGCCTTTAAGAAAAGACCGGAACTTTCTATAAATGAGTTAATTGTCAGATTTAATGAGTTAGGACAGAAGGTAGCAGATTCTAAGGAAAAAATGAAGTTGAGTTTGAGTGGATTTTTAGGACGCTCGGGGAGTGCCTATGAAACAGAACCACTTAATTTAAAAACTGATTGGTTCTTAGGGATTAAATTAAGCAAGGCTTTTGGCGGAAACACCCTGAACACTACTTTGACAAAAGAAGAAACCGTTCCCAAACTTTCCCTTTCTCAGGAGAAAACGGGCGCGATGAGTGCGGCAGCGGAGTTTTCCCTGCTGGATGGTCTTCCCCGTTTGTCAGAAAAGAAATCTGCCAATGTAGAGTATCTGCGTGCAGTGAATGAACTCTGGGAAGTACAGAAAACCATTGAATCGGAAGTGGTAAGTTCCTTCAATGAATATCAGAAAGCCCTTTATCAATTGGACAATGTCTTAGAACGCATTCAATTTCAGAAAAAGCGTGTGGAGGTAACCGAAGCACGCTGGAAGCTTAATGAGGCCGGTATCTCGGATGTCCTGGAGGCAAAAATTGCCCTTGCCTCGGAAAAAGCATATTATAATAATCTTTTAGCCAACTATTATGGAGCTTTAAGTGCGCTTACTAAAGCCTGTGGTTTATATAAGTATGCGGAGTTAATTCAGGGAGTTTCTCCCGAAGTTATCTGGCATCGTGTGGCGGGAGCTGAGGAGTTAGATTACACTCAGGTGCATAAAGAAGTTTTTATTCCCAAAGGAGAGAAATTGGTGAAGATTGAGGAACTCCCCGGGGGGAAGATTATCGCGGTAAATAATGAGGCTGGTTTTGCTATTGTTAACTTAGGGGAAGAGCAGGGAATGAAAGAAGGGGTAGAGTTGTGGGTTTATCGCCAGAGAGAAAAAGTGGGGGTTTTGAAGGTAAGTAAATCTAAACGCACTACCTCTTCCTGTAAAATTGCCCGTGCAGAGGGAGGAGTAAAAATCAGGCTGGGAGATGAGGTAAGAGTTATCCCGTGATAAAAAATAATAAAATGGAGGCGAAGATGGCCAAGGGGTCGGCAAAGAATTTACGCATAATTATTCTGGTTTTGTTGGTAGTTGTGGTGATGGTTCTGGCAAAGAAATTAGCTAAACCTCCTCCGCAAAAAAAGAAGGAGGCAAGAACCGAGATTGCCCGCACTTTTGAAGCAAAGAAAAAAGAAAAGAAAAAAGAAGAAAAGGCTCCCGAAATTCCCTCTGCCTTGGAACAACTCCTCTTAGGTGTGGGAGAAGCCGAAAAGGTTCCGGTGAAAGTTTATAAAATTTCCCGCACAGATTTTCAGGATGAACTGCCTATCGTGGGAACAGTGAAGAGTATCCCCGAAATAGACCTTAAGTTTGAGGTAAATGGAAGAATTGTGGAATTCCGTTTTAAGGAAGGGGAAAGGGTGAGAAAAGGGGACCTGATTGCCCGGCTTGACCCCAAGGATGCCCGCTTGGAACTTGCCTGGGCAGAAGCAAAATATAATGCGGCCATTGCCGAAGCGGAAGCGGTAAAGAAAAGGACTGAGACTATAGAGAAATTGTATGAGGCGGGAGCAATTGTGGAGGCGAGGTTGGAGGAGGCAAGGGCAGAAGTAAAGGCAGCGGAGGAAAGAATAAAAGTGGCAAAAGCAGAGATGGATTCTGCCAAGGCAAGGCTGGAAAAAACCAATCTTTACGCTCTGGATGATGGAATTATGGGACCACGGGAAATGGATGTGGGAGAATTTGTTACTCCCAATGAACGCATCGGAACCCTTTTCAGTGAAGAAAATACTTTTATTGAGGTAGGGGTAATTGAGAAGGATATTGGGAAGGTCCAGATTGGACAGAGGGTAGTGGTGAATGTAGATACCTATCCCCGCACGGATTTTTATGGAATAGTAGAAAATATTTTCCCCAACTTAGAAGCCCGCACCCGCACCCTGAATGTGCGTATAAGATTGATTGAGAGAAAAGCCAACCTTCTTCCGGGAATGTTTGCCCGCACAAGAATTATCGTTTACACAAAGAAAAATGCTTTGGTTGTCCCAAGCAATGTGCTTACCGTGGAGGGACAGAGGTATTTTGTCCCCGTAGTCGTTGATAATCGCGTAAGTAATAAAGAGGTATTCTTAGAATATGTGACCATGGACTATGCAGTTATCCAGCGGGGGATAGAGGAAGGAGATTTGGTGGTAATTGAAACTCCGGGATTGAAGAAATTGAAAGATGGAACCCCTGTGGAAATTACGGAAACACAGGAAAAATTAGCAGGTTAAAATTTTAAATTATGAGACTACCTGAATTCTCAGTAAAAAAACCGGTGACGGTAACAATGATTTTTCTGGGAGTGGTGCTCTTAGGTTATATCTCCTGGACAAGACTTCCCCAGGCACTTTTCCCTGCAATTACCTATCCCCAGATTACGGTGGTAACGGTTTATGAGAATGCTGCTCCCGAAGAAGTGGAAATCCTCATTACCAAGATTATTGAAGAGGTGGTAGGAACCGTTCCCAACCTTAAACGGGTTTCTTCCATTTCTAAGGAAGGGCTTTCCACAATTATCTTAGAGTTTAACTGGGGAACGAATATGGACCTCGCCTCCTTAGCGGTGCGGGAAAAGATTGATTTAATTAAAGAGAGGCTTCCTTTGGGAGCACAGGACCCCATTGTAATGAAGTATAATCCTTTTGAACTTCCGGTGGTAATTCTTTCGGTAACCGGTCCCATCAGCCCCCTGGAGTTAAGAGAAGTATGTCGGCGGGTAATTAAGGATGAATTGGAAAAGATTGAAGGCGTGGCTTCGGCAAATATTACCGGAGGATGGGAGAGGGAAATCATTGTGGAGGTTGACCAGGGAAGGCTTTCCGCAAACGGCATTCCTCTTCTCCGTGTAGTCAATGCTTTAAAAGAAACCAATTTCTCCTTTCCGGCAGGAACCATTAAAGAGACATATTTTGAATATCTCATCCGGACAATGGGAGAATTTGAACGGGTGGACGAAGTAAAGAATGTGGTGATTGAAGCCTTAGAGCCCAACCCCCCGAAGACACGCTATGAGTTATTCCTACAGGAGAAAGAAAAGAAAGAGAAGGATAAGCGCTTAATTCTCCTTTCCGATTTAGCAACCGTAAGAGATGCCTGGAAAGAACAGACTTCAGTTTCACGTTATAACGGAAAGGACAATGTTACCATTTCGGTAATGAAACAGGCAGATGCCAATGTGGTGCTCACCGCGCGTAAAGTGAGGGAGGTTCTGGAAAAAATTAAGGATAGACTTCCTAAACAATTGAAGGTGGAAATTATCTATGACCAGTCAGAGTTTATTCAGGCTTCTATTCGTGATTTAAGAACCAATGCCTGGCAGGGAGGAGTTCTGGCTTTTATTGTGCTCCTTTTATTCTTGCATGAGTTGCGCAGTTCCCTAATCATTAGTCTTTCTATACCTATTTCCATAATGGCTGCCCTCTGTCTGATGTATTTTCAGGGAATAAGCATCAATATGATGTCCTTGGGAGGTTTAGCCTTGGGAGTGGGAATGATTGTGGATAATTCCATTGTGGTTCTGGAAAACATTTATCGTTATCGGAAACAGTTGGGTAAAGGGCTTAAAGAGGCGGTCATCTTGGGAGCAACGGAGATGGGTTCGGCAATCACCGGTTCTACTTTAACCACGGTAGTAGTTTTTGTTCCTTTAATCTATGTGGTGGGCATTGCCGGGCAAC
>JAMWCM010000060.1 GCA_023818355.1 Candidatus Omnitrophota bacterium | reverse complement strand
GGAGATCTCTTCCGATTGTTATATCAGTCTGATGGCTCAATATTATCCGTTTTATAGGGCTAAAGAGGCGGATCTAATTAACCGGCCGATTACCGAAGCAGAGTATCAAAAAGCCTGTGCAATTATGTCTGCTTCAGGTTTAGAGAATGGCTGGGTTCAGGAAGGGCTTGATGAGAGGACCCGGCTTAACTTTGCAGGCGAATATTTTAACCCATTAATCTAAAATAACTTACAACCTCCACCCTGGGGGTGGAAATGGTTTACGAGAAATGGAGAGGGAAATTATTCTGGCTTCGCGTTCTCCGCGCCGGGCAAAACTTCTGAAACAGTTGGGTCTGAAATTTATAGTTTATCCTTCATCAATAAGAGAAGAGCGACAATTAAAAAGAGGCTGTGCCAAGCTGGTTAAACGGAATGCTTTGCGAAAAGCAAGGGAAGTGGCAAAAAAATTTAAACGGGGAATAGTTATAGGTGCAGATACCGTGGTTTTAGTGAAAAATAGAGTTATTGGTAAACCGAGAAACTATAAAGAGGCAAGGAAATTTCTGAAATTGTTTTCCCAATATCCCCACTGGGTCTATACCGGTTTGGCATTCATTGATATTGAGAAAGGGGAATTTTATACTACCTATGAGAAGACCAAGGTTGTTTTCCATAAGTTAAGCAAGGAGGAAATTGATAAATATTTGTCAGCCCATCTGAGCTTAGACCGTGCCGGAGGGATTGATATTGAAGGGAGAGCAAAAAAATTAGTCAAAGAGATTAAGGGGGACTTTTATAATGTTGTAGGTTTACCTCTAAATAAAATTAAAAAATTGTTGACAAAATTTCTTTAGGCGCATTTATAACTATTTAATTTTGAATACCTTGCAACCTCCACCCCGGGGGTGGAAAAGGAATTATGCAACCTCCACCCCGGGGGTGGAAAAGGAATTAGGAAATCTAAATTTTTTTGAAAATTTTTCTTGACAAATTTGTTAATTTATGCTATAAAAATAATGAAAATGAGTAAAGGGTGTTTCAAAATCCCTTCAGATGAACCGGTGTTTGTAATCAGTGTAGTAAGTAGATTGGTTAATCTGCCAGAATGGACATTGAGGATTCTAGACCGGCAGGGAGTTGTCTGTCCTAAAAAAACCAGAGGTAAGACGCGCCTCTACTGCCTGAGGGATTTGGAAAAGTTGGTCTACATTCGTTATCTAATGGAAGAAAAAGGAATAAATATAAAAGGAATAAAGTTTATCCTGGAGAGGGAGGAAAAATTTAGTTTTAAGGGGAAGGGCAGAAAAAAAGGAGGTGAGAGCTATGGCCCTGATTAAATGGAGACCCAGAGAAGAGTGGGACCCATTTAGAGATTTGGCTGAATTTGAAGAGGAGATGCAGCGTTTCTGGGGCATGCCCCTTATTCACTGGTATCCACCAAAGTTATGGCGAGAAGAGAGATTGTGGTCGGTTCCCCTGGATATCCATGAGACAAAGGATGCCCTGGTTATTAAGGCGGATCTCCCGGGGATTAAAAAAGAGGAAATTGATATTTCTCTTCACGGTGATATCCTTACCATAAAGGGAGAGAAAAAGAAAGAAGAGGAAACTAAGGATAAACATACGCACCGGCTTGAAAGATTTTACGGAAGTTTTCAGCGCTCAATCAGTCTGCCCTCTTATGTGGATACTACTAAGGCGAAAGCCTCATATAAAGACGGCGTCTTAGAGATTACTATCCCCAAGACAGAAGAGGCAAAGCCTAAGGAGAAGAAAATTGAGATTAAATAACTTCTTCTCAAATACCGCCCTTCCCCTTTTTATAAGTTAATAATTTAGTTTGGGAAAGAAATATGCGCTTAGATAAGTTTACGCTCAAGGCACAGGAGGCCGTAGAAGGGGCTACTCAACTTGCTCAGGAAATGCATCACCAACAGGTGGATGTGGAGCATCTATTTTTATCTCTTTTAGAGCAAGAAGAAGGTTTTGTGCTCTCTTTATTAAATAAGTTAGGAATAGATATAAATTCACTAAAAAATCAGATAAAAAATGAGTTAAATAAGAAACCCCAGATTGAAACCGATGTTTTTTCTCTCTATCTTTCTCCACGGCTCAATAAAGTTATTAATGATGCCATCAGGGAAGCAAAGAATCTCAAGGATGAATATGTGAGCACCGAACATCTCTTATTGGCAATTATTGAAGAGGGGGAGATAAAGGGAAAAATCGTTAGAAATTTTTATATAGAGCGGGAGAGCATTTTGAGAGCATTGCGTGCATTACGTGGGGCACATCGGGTAACCGACCAGAATCCTGAGGATAAATATCAGGCGCTGGAGAAGTATGGACGCAATCTCACAGAGCTGGCAAAATTGGGTAAACTTGACCCGGTAATTGGCAGGGATGAGGAGATAAGGAGAGTAATTCAGGTTCTTTCACGCCGGACAAAAAATAATCCCGTATTAATTGGGGAGCCCGGTGTAGGGAAAACAGCCATTGCCGAAGGGCTTGCTCAGCGGATTGCTAAGGGCGATGTTCCGGAAAGCCTTAAGGAAAAAGAGGTGATCGCCCTGGACATCGGTTCTTTAGTGGCAGGGACAAAATTCAGGGGAGAGTTTGAAGAGAGGATGAAGGCGGTTTTAAAAGAGATTCAGGCAAGGGAAGGCAAAATTATTTTATTTATTGATGAACTACATACCTTGGTAGGTGCCGGAGCTGCAGAAGGAGCGGTGGATGCTTCAAATATGTTAAAACCTGCCTTAGCCAGAGGAGAATTGCGTTGTATTGGAGCCACCACCCTTGATGAGTATCGGAAACGCATTGAAAAAGACCCTGCCCTGGAAAGACGCTTTCAACTTATTTTTATTGGACAGCCAACTGTAGAAGAAACCATTGCCATCTTGCGGGGTTTGAAGGAGCGCTATGAACTCCATCACGGAGTGCGGATTAAAGATTCTGCTTTGGTGGCGGCAGTAGTTTTATCCGACCGCTATATTACCGAAAGATTTCTTCCCGATAAGGCAATTGATTTAATTGATGAGGCAGCAGCAAAGTTGCGTATGGAAATAGATAGCCTTCCTACGGATATTGATGAACGGGAGAGAAAGATAATTCAGTTAGAAATTGAAAGACAGGCTCTGAAGAAAGAAAAAGAACCTGAAGCAAAAGAGAAACTGGCAAAGATAGAAAATGAACTTGAGACTTTGAGAAAAGAAGTAGAGGAGATGAAAAAACACTGGGATAAGGAAAAGGGACTTATTTTAGAAATTCGCAGAGTAAAGGAAGAGATTGAAAATGCGCGTCGGGAAGAACAGAGGTTTGAGAGACAGGGAAATCTGGATAAAGTTGCCGAAATCCGTTATGGAAGACTGCTGGAACTGGACAAAAAATTGAAGGGTTTAAATGAAGAATTGATAAGCGTTCAGAAAGAAAAAAAGATGCTTAAGGAAGAGGTTGATGAGGAGGATATTGCGGGAGTTGTCTCTAAGTGGACAGGTATTCCTCTATCTAAGTTGATGGAAGGAGAGACCGAAAGACTCATTCATATGGAGGAACGGCTAAAGACGCGTTTAGTGGGTCAAGATGAAGCCATTGCTTTGGTTTCTAATGCCATAAGGAGGGCACGTTCAGGATTAAGTGACCCTAATCGCCCCCTGGGTTCATTTTTATTTTTGGGACCAACAGGGGTGGGGAAAACCGAACTTGCCAGAAGTCTTGCTTGGTTTTTATTTGATAATGAAAATGCTCTCGTGCGCATAGATATGTCAGAATATATGGAAAAACATACGGTGAGTCGTTTAATCGGGGCTCCTCCGGGTTATGTGGGATATGAAGAAGGAGGGCAACTCACGGAGGCAGTGAGAAGGAGGCCCTATCAGGTGGTCCTATTTGATGAAATAGAGAAGGCACATCCTGAGGTCTTTAATCTCTTACTGCAAGTTTTAGATGAAGGCCGACTTACCGATGGGCAGGGAAGGACAGTAAATTTTAAGAACACAGTGATTATTATGACTTCCAATATCGGCAGTCATTATTTTCAGGAGATAGAAGACAAGGAAAGATTAAAAACCCTTATTAACGAAACCCTCCGGCAGCATTTTCGCCCTGAATTTCTAAATCGCATTGATGAAATTGTGATTTTTAATAAACTGACTTCCGAAGATATGAGAAAAATCGTAGAAATACAATTTAATTATTTAAATAAACGGTTAAGCGAAAAAAATATCTCTTTGGAGGTAACTCCAGAGGTAAAGGATTATCTGGCAAAGGAAGGTTTTTCTCCAGATTTTGGAGCAAGACCGTTGAAAAGGCTGATTCAGAAGAAAATCCAAGACGCTCTGGCTTTAAAAGTTCTTAAAGGCGAATTTAAAGAGGGAGATAAAATCAAAGTAGATTTAGATAAGAAAAAAACTGAACTCCTCTTCAAATCTGATTAAAAATTATTCCCCCATTAAAAATTTCTATACAGCTTCAAAAAAATTTGCTATAATAAATTTACTTAAATTTTTTGTTTAAACAATTAATTTTTTCGGGGGATGGCGCAGTTTGGATTAGCGCGCTTGAATGGGGTTCAAGAGGTCGTGAGTTCAAATCTCACTCCCCCGATTTTTCCCTTTAAAAAATGGCTTTAAGTGCCCTGGATATTTATAAATTGTTGCCCAAGACAAATTGTAAGAAGTGTGGTTCTCCCACCTGTCTTGCTTTTGCAATGCGCCTCTTAGCCAAAAAGGGTTCCTTAGAGGAATGTCCCTATGTTTCCGAAGAAGCAAGACGGATTTTATCCGAGGCAGCCGAGCCTCCCATAAGAACTATTGTAGTGGGAAAAAAGGAGAGAAAGATAGAGTTAGGAGGAGAAACAGTGCTTTTTCGTCATGAAAAAACCTTTTACCATCCTAGCGCTGTGGCTATTGCTTTAGCGGATACCCTTTCCGAGGAGGAGATAGAAAAGAAAATTACTGCAATTAGCGCTCTCGGGTTTGAACGCGTAGCCCAGGAATTGAAGCCAGAGATGCTTGCTTTATTCCAGACATCTACCGATAAGCAAAAATTTCTCTCTTTAACCGAGAAAGTGGTAAAGAATTCTTCCTTGGGAATTATCCTCATCTCTCCTCACTTGCCAGTCCTAAAGGAAGCCATGGAGGTCTGTCGTGTGGTTAAACCCATTGTTTACTTAACTTCTCCGGTAAAGACCGGAGAACTTCTGGATTTAGTCAAAAAAGATACACTCCCTCTGGTGATTAAAGGGGAAAATTTAGAAGCAACTCTGAAACTGTCCGAAGAGATAATGGCAAAGGGATATAAGGAATTGATTTTGGATGTCAGTGGGAATAATATGAGAGAAAGTTTAGAGAATCTTACCATTTTAAGAAGATTAGCCATCTTAAAAAATTTCCGACCCGCAGGTTTTCCTCTGCTTTGTTTTACACAGAGTAAAAATAAGGAACAGGCAGTCCTTGAGGCAGGAACCTATATTGCCAAATACGCCAGTATTGTGGTGGTGGATTTCCTTGCCCGTGAGGCACATCTTTCTTTACTTACTTTGAGACAGAATATCTTTACCGACCCCCAGAAGCCAGTTACCGTGGAGCCAAAACTCTATGAGATTGGTCTGCCCAATAGAGATTCTCCACTTTTAGTCACCACCAATTTCTCACTTACCTTTTATACGGTTTCTCCGGAGATAGAAAATTCTAAGGTTCCTGCTTACCTCTTAGTTACCGATACCGAAGGGATGTCGGTGTTAACCGCCTGGGCAGCAGAGAAGTTTACTGCGGAGGCAATTGCCAAGGCAATGAAGGCACAGGATGTGGAAAATAAACTTTCCCACCGCCGGGTGATTATTCCCGGTTATGTTGCGGTATTAAGTGGGAAATTAGAAGAGGAAACCGGCTGGCAGGTAATTGTGGGACCAAAGGAGGCTTCGGGAATCCCCAAATTTCTGAGACAACTGGTATGGGTATAAATTAAAAGGAAATGGAAACCTGCAAAATTACTTTCTTACCTTATGGTAAATCCATAGAAATTTCCAAAGCCACCGATTTACTTTCGGCAGCCATCAAAGCGGGAATTAAAATCTTTAATTCCTGCGGTGGAGAGGGAGTTTGTGGGAGGTGTCGGGTAATTATAAAAGAGGGAGATTTTTCTACGGAATTAAGTGGAAGGATAAGTAGTGAGGAAAGAAAGCAGGGTTATGTGCTTGCCTGCAGAACTACTCCCAAGACAGATTTAATGGTAGAGGTTCCTCCAGAATCGCGCATTGAGGAGATGGAGATTTTAACGGCGGAATTGAAAGCCGAACGCCTGGCAGGTCTTTATACTCCTGCGGAGGAACTGGAAAGGGTTCCTTCCGTAGAAAGGAGAATTTTCACGCACAGCCCACTTTCCACAAAGGTTTATCTGGAATTGCCACCACCTACCCTTCAGGATAATATCAGTGACTTAGAGAGGCTTTACCGGGAACTACGCCGCAGTCGGGAAATCCCCATTATGCAAACCGGATTGGCAAATGTGCGTAACTTAGGCCGGGTTTTGCGCGAGAGTAACTGGAAGATAACAGTTGTTTTAGGAAACCGCAATCGCACTACGGAGATTGTTATCATTGAGCCTGGCAACACTACCATCCATAATTTCGGTATTGCCTTAGATATTGGGACCACCACGGTAGTTGCTTATCTGGTCAATCTTAACACTCAGGAGGTCATGGGTGCAAAGGCTTCCTATAATCGTCAGATAGATTTTGGCGAGGATGTTATTTCCCGCATCATCCTTGCCGAGGACCCTCAGGGTCTGGAAAAACTCCATCATGCTGTGGTGGATACCATAAACGAACTAATTCATAAATTAACCAAGGACAATGGAGTTAATCTCAGCGATGTTTATGCGGTGATGTGTGCGGGGAATACAACGATGATTCATCTTTTACTCAAGGTTGACCCCACATATATCAGACGGGAGCCTTATGTTCCTACAGCGAATTTTGTGCCCGTAATCCGGGCGGCAGAGGCAGGGATTAAAATCCATCCCCGAGGATTGCTTTCCTGTATTCCCGGGATTTCCAGTTATGTAGGAGGAGATATTACTGCAGGTGTGCTTGCATCGGGAATGAATAAAGCAAATGAATTGTCTATGCTTATTGACTTGGGCACAAATGGAGAAATCGTTCTCGGTAACCGTGATTGGTTAATTGCCTGTTCTACTTCTGCAGGTCCCTGTTTTGAAGGCGGAGGAGTAAAATGGGGAACCCGAGCAATGAAAGGGGCTATTCAGAAAGTAAAAATTGATACCCGGGAAAATACTGTAAAGGTAGAAACCATCGGAAACTCTAAACCCCGAGGGATTTGTGGTTCAGGGATTATTGACCTGTTAGCTGAACTCTTAAGGAACGATTTAGTGGAACGTTCGGGAAGACTTAAAATGGGGAGAAGTCCACGGATAATCCAGGGAGAAGAAAAAGAGTTTATCCTTGTCTATGCTGATGATACCGAAGTTTTGCAGGATATTATCCTTACGGAAGCAGATATTAAAAATCTCATCCATGCCAAGGGAGCAATATATTCCGGAGCTGAGGTCTTGTTGAAACACACTGGTTTTTCTTTTAAGGATGTAAAACATTTCTTTATTTCCGGAGGAATGGGAACATATCTGGACATAGAGAAGGCGATGATGATTGGGCTTCTTCCAGATTTGCCTAAGGAGAGGTTTGTTTTTCTCGGGAATTCCTCTATCACCGGAGCAAAGATGTGTTTACTTTCTCAGGAAGCATATGAAGAGGCAGAGGAGATTGCTCACAAGATGACCTATCTTGACTTAAGTACAAATCCTGAATTTATGAATAACTATAGCGCATCTTTATTTTTACCCCATACAGATATTGAGAGATTTCCATCAGTAAAGAAGATTCTCTATAAGATATAAAGAAAGAATTGCTATGACTTTGAGA
>JAMWCM010000059.1 GCA_023818355.1 Candidatus Omnitrophota bacterium | reverse complement strand
GCTTTTTCTTTTCCCTTTGTCTTCAAAATCTCTTTAAATTTCTTCATCACCGTCTGGGACAATTTATATCCCCGGGCAATCCGCTGGGTCTTGAAACGGGAAAGTTTTCCCATATGCACTTCAGAAAGCGAATCTACAAATCCTTTTTCCCGCAGATAATTGAGGATTTCTCCTATATCTCCATTATGGGCAACTTTACGGAATTCAGAAAGTTGGCTATCTATCTCCCGCTTTGCTCTTTCTCCCGGAGAGCGCATCCCGGAATCGGGAAGGAAATTATCCGGAGAAGTCCTCCCCGGACCTCTGCTTCCCCCCGGCCCTGTGCTGGCACTTCCCTGCGCCGTCGGACCCTGAGTGGTTCCTTCTTTAGGGGATGGTTCTTTCCCTTGCGGTTCTTCATACTCAGGTTCTTCTACTTTTAAGAGCGCAGTGGATTGGGTATCATAGGTCCGACTTACTCCGGCAGGAGTAGCTTTAGTAATTATATCATAAAGTTGTCCTGCTTGCGCAGCTAATTTCTGCTGGTCTGTAGTATTGGCTCCAAAAGTTCTCACAAATGCCTCAATAAATTTATCCCTCTCTCTATTTTTGCTATACAAATACCAAATATTCTTCACAAGTTCTTCCGCGTTCTGCTGGTCTTTCAATGCCTCTTTCAAAGCGTTGTAACCAGCTTTATCCTTAGCTTCTTGTGAGGGTTTGTCTTCAGTAGGATAAGTATCTTTGTATGTTCCGTCTGTATTATATTGTCGAGTTACTGTAACTTCTTCATTGGGATTTTCTTTACTCTTTCCTACCCAGATTTTGCGGTCAAAAGTGCCGTCTTCTTTAAATAATAGCCGTTCCCCTTTAATTTTAACCTTTAGGGAAACATCTCTTTCACCTTCTTTTTTACCAGCAGTAAGAAAATCACCTGTGCCATCAATTGTCTCCCAGGATTCAGCATTATTCGTTCCATCAGTTTCTATTATATGCCGGCTCTTTGAGGTTCCATCAGCATCAATATCATAATTTATGGTAATCTTCCGGCTACCCTTGCTGTATACTTCCTGATAAGTCTCTCCATCGTTACCTTCTTTAATTTTCCAGTTATCACCATCTTTTGTCTCTACTTTCTTTTCTGTAAAATCCGTCCACCATTTCCCACTTACTCCGCTGTTTGTCTGCGTCCAGGTGCGGGTATTATCCTGCCAGTTATAATCAATCTGCAGAGTTTGTTTCCTTCCTTTATAGACACCTTTATTATATTCAACTTTAAAACCGATGCTTTTGACTCTTCCTTCTGCATCCAGTTCAACCTTCCCTGAAGTTATTTTCCCCACCTCAGGTGCTCCTGACTCAGCCAATTTACCCAGAGTAGTAACACTGTAACCTTGACTAGAACCTTCAAATATCTTCCCACTTATCTCTGCAGAGTTACCATCAGCATTCCATTTGAAATAAAAGATATGCTCATGAATAATGTTCTCCTTAGGAGAGGTAGCCACTATTTCAATTAAAACATTTCCGGTTTCGGGATCAATGTAAAGCAATTCATCAAAACCATTACGGTCTTTAAGCATAATCTTATAACCTTTCTGTTTATCTATTCCAAATAAATCTCGCAATTTGGTAGGAATATCCACAGGGTCTTGCAATTTACCATCTTTGTATAATTGATTCTTAAACTCATCCCAGCTTAAAGGTTTAGCATTAATCATCTCTAATTGTTTATTCAAGCGTTCAAAAATCTTTCTGGCCACCCCTGGTTCCGGCCTTTCTCCTGCTTTGATAACATTTCCCTGGTCATCAATATCAAATGTCTTCAAATAGCCATCTTTTAATTCTCCGTTTACGGTATTTATTCTTATCTTAACTTGTTTTCTATCCGCAGCAAAGAAAATATCTGTATCGTCAAAACCAATGTCTTCCGGCCGAACTGGTTTATCAGGTTTTTCTCCCCTTTTTATCTCCTCGGTCTTATTCCTATCATCTGCCAGAGCAGTCCGGATTGTCTTCCAAGCCTGCTCGGTTAAGTTCATAAAAACTGGTTTTCCATCTTTTTTCCTCAAGGTTAAAGCGGTTTTACCAGCATTATCTTCCAGGTCTATAATTATATAACGATTACCTTCTTTCAAGATTAATTTACGGTAGGCTGTTTCACCTTCAAATTTCTCCACAACATTGCGGAAATAATAGAGTTTGGTAGCTAACTTATCATAAGCATTTGCTTCTAACCCTAACAATTTCATAAGTTCCGCCACACCTTGAGAATCAATGGTGGGAGACTTATCATCTGCACCAAGCTGAAGTACATAATTATAGGAGTTAAAGTCGTATTTAATTACAAACTCACCCCTGAGTAAATACTCTCCTGCAATATTTTTTTCCAAACTAAATACATGCCATTGCTCTCTTTCTGTTCCTCCAGCATCCTTTTTCTTCTCTTTATGGATAACCACCGTCTGGGTATCCGAAACTTTATTTAAGCTGAGGTTCTTCAGTAGGTCAATAAGCTCAACTCCACTTTTTCCTCCTATAATCTTTCCAGCGGCATCTCCGGTTATCATAATATTTTTCTCAGGCTTATCCCATCCATTAACATCTTCGTGTAAGATTAGTATATTTGGCCCAATTGCCTCAAGAGCTTTCCAAACCCCACCTTCGTTATAGAACTTAATTGCCTTATTTCCATCACTAAATATCCAATCTTTGCCGTAGGCATTGATTCTATTTATAAACTCACCCAGTAATGCGCTATATGTCTTCACTTTATCTCCCCCAACAATTTTATTAATCAATTCTATATTAAGAGCAAGGGGCTCACCACCTGTGCTTTCCATAATATTTGCATACAGGGATACTTCAGTCCGCGAGAAATTATCCCCCCCATAGATAATATGGGCACCACTAATCACCCCTTTATTCTTTGGGTCAAGGAAAAATATGTATTGGTTTCCTGTATACACACCATCTTTTACCTCAAAACTATCTACAAATAACCTAAAAGGTTCACCTGAAACTACCTTCTGTGTATCTTCTAATCTTAGAATCTTCAACAGTTCCCTCAGAATATCGGTACCGGTAATCTTAGATATTTCAGCAATTTTATCTAATTGTTCTTTAGTCAACTTGGCTTTAATTAATCCTGTCCCATCGCTACCGACTTCTCCGGTTCTATTTATCTGTTCAGGGCTAGTGCGAATATAAACTCCATCTTTATCTCCTTCCTTTCTTAACTCAAAAGCATAATCAACTTCTACATTATTATTGCCTCCGTTGTCAATTAAATAATAATCTACATTATTATAAGCAATGTGTAAACGATACAATTTATTTGTGCCATCAGTGGTATATTTAAATACTTCTGCTGAACCCAAAAGAGTAGTAATCTCTTCAAAGGTCAACTCCCCTGAATTCCTTTTCCCACCTATCTTAACCAACCACTCACTTCCTACTTCCAGCACGGAAGGCCAAGCAGTGATTACACCTTTTTCATCCTTATTGGCTATATAGATTGTTACTTTTTTATCTGAGTTAATTTTAAATACTGTATCCCCTATTCTTTTATCTGTCATTTTGATGAGATATCTTATTTCACTATTAGAACCACGGTTATTAACAACAGTAATCATTCCTGTTTGCGGATTATATTCTCCATTCTCAAAAATTTCTCCAAGGACCTTGCTAATCTTATCTTTACCAAATACACTGGCTATGTTCTTTAGATTAGCATCACTATTCTGTATAGACAACGCTTCCCATCCACCTTTTTCTTCATTATAATACCAGAGGGTAACTGCAGTAATATTGTCATTTGATTTTTCGGCTTTAGCAAAAGAAGTCAATTCCCCCTGAGAATTTGTATCAAACCGATATTCATTATTCCTATCTTCTGGCTCTGAAAAAGTTATTTTGTAGCCGAGGATAGTATCTTTTTCCTGCTCATTCTCTCCTGGTTTAATAATCGGCTTAATCACAATCCTTCTCGCTATTAACAAATCAACATCCTTAGTTTCTTTAAGATTAAGTTTTGTTATTTCTTTAAGCTTTTCTAAGGCAGCCGTATTCATTATTTTCTCTCTATCTTTATTTATATCATCAACCAGTTTCCATTCTCCATTTTCCTGTTTTATTATATTAAATTCTCTCCTAAAAATTTCTCCTTTTATAATTTCTACTAAGGTAATCCAATTGCGGCCTTGGTCAGAATTTATTTCAAAGATGTAATAGACACCTTCTTTCTCATATATAAACCTATCCTTACCTTCTACTGTCTCCTTCCCTCTAAAATTTTGGCTGTTAAGTCCTAATTTCTCCAAAATATCCTGCAATTTCTCAGGGATTTCTTGCGCACCCACAAACTCTACCTCTCCTTGCGTCTTAACCTTATATTTATATGAATTACCTTTATCGTCTTTAGTCACAATATAATAATATCCTCCATCCTCCTCCAATACAAAATTCTCCACATTAAAATAGTAAATTTTGTTTCCGGGATTACCCTGGGCAGGATGAGATTCTCCAGAAACTTCTATTCTTTTTACTACCAATTTCTGCTTCATAGAGTCATATATGAACAAAAAAGTTTTACTTCCTTCCTTCTTTACAATACCTGCATATTTCAGCCCTGATTGTTCACTGTTTAAGTCTAAGAATAGACTATGCCCATCTTTATTATTAATAATCAATCTCTGCTGACCAAAAGCATAGCGCAAATTCTCTAAACCAATTTCTGCCAAATTTAAGGAATTGAAATCATTAATCACAAGTTCACTACCTATCTTATTAAAAAAATCAGTTAAGTTAAACTGTCTTAATGTCTCTTGTTGTATAATAAACTGCTTATCATTATCCCAGAAAGTAACACTGATAATCTCACCTTCATTATTTTTAAGGAAATATTTATATGTTTTTAGAACATACTCATTATCATTTTTCTCAAAGGTAAAAATCGCCTCTATTTTTTTACTATCTGATTTGTTCATATTTCTTCCTAACTGAATTTCTATCTTTGTTGTATCTATAGAATTTATTTTTGCCTTAGTAGGGTCAGCTAAAAGTGTAAGTAAATTCACAATATTCTTCTTATTCTCCCCCAATTGCTTTGCCTCAAAAAGCTTATTTATAAAATTTACCAATTGCTCGGTAGTAAGTATAATAGAAGATTTATCTTTGTGGGGTTCAATTCCCACCTCATTTTCTCCTATTTCCTCTTCAAAAGTGGCACTTTCAAAAATTTCCCAACCATCACCTTCTCTCCATCTCGCTACGCCTTTTCTTTTTCCATCTCTATCTTTATATCCACCATAAAAATAAATCCAGCCACTCTCATCTCTGATAAGCTGTCCAGTTTTCACAAGATATGTTTTTTTAGTTTTTCTATCGTAATAAGTCCATTTTTTTTCATAAGGAGAACCTTTAAGTTCATTTTTATCATAGTGGTATTCGTAATTAATAACAGCTTTAAGGCGATAATCATAAGTATCCAATTTATTTGGGTCAAGACCTGTTATTGGCTCATTGTCATTTACTTCTCCTGCTAAATACCAAGCACTATTATCATTATTTTTATAAACTTTATTATGGGGTGCTTTCCCATTTAAATTTGAAATAGGCAATAGCTGATAGGTACCTCGTGTAATATTTAATAACTGCATTCTTTTTTCTGATTGTTGTTGTTGTTGTTGTTCTTCCATTCTTCCTGCCAAGTAAGTAATTTGGTGCGTTTTTGGGTCGTATTTAAGGACATAAAAATTATTCTTCCCTACTACGTTTTTAGCATAATACCAGTAGTAGTTATATTTTTGATTATATTTTAAATCAGGATTATTATCACCAATATCTATCTCAAAAACAGCCTTCATAAAATCTATTATTGCCTGCATAACATTTTGTTCATAGGGGTCATTGGAGAAAGGGGGGTCTGGATCCGTTGAGGGAAAAGGTGGTTGAGGTTGTTCTTGGGGAGTGGGCGTTTGATTATCTGTCCAAAAAGGAGTAAAAAAGGGCGCAGCAGAATCTGTAAAATTTTTTAGAGAAGGCAAATATTGACTATCCTCCAAAAAAGGTAAAAAAGTTGCTCCTGCTATTTTTATAAAAATTATTAACACCAACCCTACACTCGCCCCCCCGATAATGCCCTTCAGAGCGAGTTTTGTCTTTCTCATTTTATTTTTCCTCCTTTTATTAATTATAACCAGAAATTTATCTTTTTATTACAAAAATTTTATTCTCTCTCAGGCTTAACCTCTTTAACTACCTTCTCTAAACTTTCCCTTAAAACCTTCTCTAAGTATTTTCGCTGACGGAGCTGGTGCTCCTGAGCAATGCGGGCAAAACTCTGCTGGGTGAAAAAGAAAATTATACCCAGACCAAAAATAATAAAAAGAATTCTTCTTATATTATTAAAAGCCTTTATTTTCTTCTCAAGCAACAATTCCTTTTCTGTTTTTAAGAGAATTTCCGCAATTATTAAACGCAATTTTTTCTCATAGGGCAATTCCTGTTTCATTTTCACCTCCATTCATTCTGCCATTATAATTATACCATATATTTCCTCATTCGTCAAGGAACTTTTTATTATTTAAGGAATCTTCTTCCTCCGCCTCCTCTCTTCCAAAGAGGTTATTCTTCGGGGAATTTTTCTTTTTTGTATTAAGTATTTTTACTTTCGCAGGAACCTTCCCCGTATTTTTATGCTTGGTTTTTATCGCCTGAGTCTGGGTTTGATTAAAGGGATTTTGCAGATTATTTCCCTGCTGGCTTGTTCCCTGCTGACTTTGAGAATTTCCCTGACTGCCCCCTTCGCTTTCCTCCTCCACTCCATCTCCTTCTACAGAGATATCCACTACATCACCGAAGCGGTCAAATTCCAGGACCTCATAGTATCTCCAGGAAGGCTTAAAGCTTTGTCCATTAATGGTCCCCGTGGTATACTCTTCCCAGGATTTTCTTAAATCCAGACCATCAATGTAGGTAATGTTATAAATCTGGGTGGTAATATTCACATCCTGCCACTGGCCATATTTATCAGATTCCTCATCGGTAATCTTTTCTGACCCAACTTTATGAATGGTGTATTCAAGCATTCTTCCCTTAGAATCGTAAACAATATCGTAAACTTCTTCAGTTGCCTCGCGGATGAGTTCTCCGTTTTCCCAAACAGTTTCATCATTGGCGTAATATGTCTCCAAACCAATTTCATTGTAGGCAATATCGTATTTCTCGGAAATCGTGTGCCTATTAACCTCTTCTTCCTCTCCGGTCTTTGCCCCATATTTATCCCGCTTGAAAGAAGCTCCGGTTTCCCAGGTTTCCGTGCGTTGATAGTCAACCTGCGCCAGTTGATTATAACCTAAATCAACCTCCTGTTTCACCTGAAGGTCACTGGCTTCATTTTCAATCTCGGAGATATAATGCTGAACCAGACCTGCCTCGTTATAGATAAAATCATAGCGCTTAATTAAGGTGGTATAATTCAGAACCACTCCCTCCTCTTCACCATTGACATAAACCTCTCTCTCCTCATAGTTTATTCTTCCCGCATCATCATATTCATAATTAATTGTGGAAACGGTTATCTTTGCTCCTTCTCTTACAGTCTCCACCACCTCCTCCTCTAAGCCATTTTCACCATAAGTTACCTCACGGGTAATCCTTCTTTCTGTCTCCAAGGATGAGCCATCAGAGGCATTTCCATAGGTATATTCCTCAATCTCCATCTCGGTAATCCTTCCCTTCTCATCAAAGGCATTGATGAAAAAGTCTCTTTCCGTGGTTAAGGCAGAGCCACGACTGGTATCGGTGTTAATTTCATGCCAGGAAGTCCTTACCCCCACCTCATTATAGGTAATGTCCGTAACCTGGGAGGTGGTTTCAATGGTAAAGGATGAGCCATCGTGCAGGTCAGTTCCCTCTATAACCGTATAGGTCTCATAGCCAGTCATCTGACCATTGGTATTGTAGGTGATATTGCTGGTCTCGGTGAAACTGTTTCCAATTAGATTTC
>JAMWCM010000058.1 GCA_023818355.1 Candidatus Omnitrophota bacterium | reverse complement strand
TAGCAGATTTTTGATTTTTCTTTAGCATTGTTCCCTCTACTTTCCTAATGTTACATTTCATTCACTGCATATTTGTATCATTATTTTTTTACCAAAATCGGCAAAAAAGGGGTCAGACCCCTTTTCGGAACTAACCAATTTTTACCCTGCAAATATAACAGGATTATCCTTACGGTTTGTTAGCTCCTGGGTTAAATATTAAATTATTAATCTTAAATGGCACACGATACCCCTGCCGACGCTCCAATGCAGTCTCTCCCGGTTTGGGAAGTTTAGTAGGTTCTGCTACGATTTCTTTAATTATTTTCCCATCCAAAGTCTTGATTGCTAAGTAGACACTTGTTATGGCTTGATTTACCGGAGAGGAATTCCCATACCGAGTCTCTAAGCGACGAATAGTCAATTCCGCTATAATGGGTTCCCCTTTCTCATCTTTCCCTCTAAAGACAATTATATCTGCAGGATAAAGATTACCCATTGGGTCACGTCCTACATCCCGGCGCCAACTTACATCTTTTAAGGATTGGCTACGCACAGCAAAAACTTTGCTTAACAATTCACCAAGCTCTCCCGAATTATTCAAGGCATAGGTCTGCATTAATTCATCCCTCAGGCTGAATAGAATGTCCTGTAATCTCTCTAAGTTAGGTAGAACTCCTGCTAAAGAAGGAAGTTCAAATTGAACACCCTGAAGAGTAAGGAAAGCATCGTACATTGGCTCGCGGCTGAGTCGTTTGTATATAGTTTCTTGCGCAGATTGAGCAGCGTTGCGGATAGGAGGATAAATCTTCATATCAGAAGCTATTTTACCTAATACCACTGCTGCCTCATTTCCACCTACTTGGCTTAAAATTCGGGCTAAGGGAATAATTACTTCTCCGTCTTTTATAAAATCTTTATCCTGAATTGCCTTAACCAATAAATCCACAGCAGGCTTTTTTATGGCATGGCCAATAGCAATCAGAGCCCCTTCAGCCACTTTGCTTAACTCACCTTGAATCCAACCAGGATAACCTGCCCCCACTCTTTCATATTTTAAATCGTCTCGCAAGGCAATTAACAAAGGTGGCACTGCCTTTTCAGTGCCAATCCAGGCTAAACCAATTGCCGCCTCAATCTTCTGTTCATAGGTTCCAGTCTCTAAAAGCTTAATCAATTCTTCTTCCGAAGCAGGGGGTTGGATAGAATCCAACCTGAACTGAATCTGATTATTGACGGGAAGGAAATCTTCCTGGGGAACAATTACCGCATAGCCAAACCCTGTGCACCCTAAGACCACCGCTACTGTTAAAAAATTCACTACCTTCATCTTTTCTCACCTCCTAAGGAGATCTTTTTATTATTTAGTTAAATATATCTCAACTCCCTTCTCCTTAATTTTGGCTCTTACCTTCCCCCCCTTTCTCGGCTTAGATTGGGAGATTATATATAAATCGGAAATAAGCTAAGAATAACGAACTCTTTTTTACTCCAAATATATTCTATCCACGGCTACAAAATGGTTCTGTGGAGAATAATAATCAGGATAACTGCCAATAACCCCAAAACTCAAAACCAGGGTTCCGGGAAGATAGTAGTGAATGGGTATTTTAAAAGTATTCCAGTCTTTCAATTTTAGCTCTTCGCGGGGAATAATATATTCAGCAATCTTTTTCCCAGTTTCATCTTCTTTTAACTCAATTTTTATATATTTTATCTTTGCATAATCAGAAACATAGGCATCAAAAACTAAAGCGGTTCCCCGCAATAGATTCTTTTTCATCTCCTCCTGGAAGGAAAGCCACCAACCGGTCTGGAAGTATCCGACATATTGATTGGTATTTTCACCCCCCACCCGATACTGGGTATAAAAATAATAGGTGTGGGAATTATCCACTCCCGGAGGAATATATTGATTTCCTCCGAGCACAACCTTTAGCTGGTCAAATTCGTTGATTGTCCACTGTCCATAACCTTTAATTAAAGAGAAATCTTTATCATTGCGTGAAAAATCAGAAATAACTTTTGCCCAAGGATTTTTCTCTTCAGGAATATAAACAAATTTATCCCACTGCGAGAGAAACTCTTCCCAATTCATAGTCTTTTTCTCTCCTTTTGCTTCCTGATAAACAACAATCTTTTTCTGTCCCTGAGAATCAATCTCTAAAATCCGGATATATTTTTTCCCGCCTTTTAAATCCAAGCCCGCAATCGCCGGACCAATAATTTTTATCTTATCCTTTAATTGTTCAGGTAACATCTCCGGACCTTTGATTAAGATACCAAAATCAGAGTTTACTTTCTCCATAAGGAGAGAAATATCCGGAGGTTTTTTATAAATATCTTCTCCCCAGTCAGCATAGGGAGTTAATCTTCCCCGCTCCCTCTGTGTAGGGATTTCCCCTCCAAAAAGGCGATAAATCTCAGCAATCTCTCCTTCCCAGGGACTTTCCGGATAAAGCCCGGGTTTCAATTTCAAGGAATTGAAGAGGGAAAGCGCTTTCTCTTTTATGCGTAAAAATTCCTCTTCCTTCTCCTCTAATGAATTAAAATCATAAGGAACGAATTCCTCACTCTTTAACCAGTATTCTATACGCTGATGAAATTCAGAAATTGCCTGGGAAGAAAATCCCCCACTGAGTAAAGATTTAAGGTCTTTCTCATAATTAAATCCCGCAATGGCTGAAATTACTGCGCGCTCAACCACCTCTTGATATTCCCTTAGGTCTCCGTAATCTATTTTTTCTTTTAATAAATTAGTCTCTTGAACCATTTTCCGGACAGATTCTATATCTTTAAATTTAGGCCAGGGGAGGATATCGGGCTCAACAGAAAGATTGGGGAATTGACGGATAATCTCTTGATAAAGAAAGGGGATTTTTTTCAAAGCTTCTATCGCCTTCTGGGTAAGAATTTTTTCATCTTCATTCATCCTTCCCCAATCCTCCTCGGGAATTTTAATCTCTCCGAAATGGTAATAGGGAGATTTAGCCAAAAAAATCATCTTTGCCCGCAAATCTCCCATACCTAAGGAATAGGGAGATAGTGCCTGCTGTATTTGGGCATAGCCAAGGGCTCTTATCCCATTGTCCAGCATATTCTTTAAAATTTTTGCCTGATAGTTGTCCAAAACCAGATAAGGAGAAGTGAGTTCCTTAAGATAATTATACCGACCATAAGGCGCATCCAGACCAAAGGGTTGAGCAGTCAAAATAAAATTGGGGGAAATATTTCTCGGATAGTTTAGAAAATCGGTGTAAACAGGTAGAGATAAGCCATCTCTATGGGTAGGTAAAACAAAGGCAAAACAGAGAGTATTTAAGTAAAGAGTTAAAAATGAGTTTATCCATAAAATCTTCCAGAATATGCTTTTATCCCCTTTCCTGATAATCATAGGCAATCACCTCGTATTTTAAATTTATCTCCTCTCCCTTGTGTAGGTCTCTTTTTATTGCCAGAAGCACTACAATGTTATCCATATATTCACTGGTGGTGGAAATTTCAAAAAGCTTAACTTTCAAGGGAAGATTTGTCCGAATAATTCTTAAATCAAAACTTGGTCGGGTAGCATATTGGGAAACAGAAAAAGCAGAATAATGAAGCGGATCCCTATCCCTCTGCTGCAGAGAAAAGGAAACCACTTCTTTATCCGGAATAAAAGGTTGCTCAATTTTTTTATCTTCAGGATTTTTTAATTTTATTTCCTTAGCAGTCCCATCTTTGAAATTCACCACCAAATAATCGGAATCGTGAGCCTCATCATCATTTCTTTCTGGGGTATCCTCTTCACCTAAGAAAAACATACTGCTGAAGGCAGCAAAACCAGTATGCGGCTCGTTTTTTATTAAAATATCGCGTCTGGGGAAAAAATTTGCCTCCACTTCCATCAAGGTTATATCATGGGGCTTTAACTTTATATCCATTACTCCACTGAATCCTTCACAATCTATTAAGGCTAATAAATTTATCCAGTTATTACCCAATCTCCTTAAATAAACTTCGCGCACCAAGGGGAAATCTTCATCAAAGGGGTCTCCATTTGTTCTTGACCAGGTGACATTGTGCCCAGCAACTCTAAAGGATGCTCCCATCTGTCTTGACTCTGCCAGAGGGATAAAACGAAGGTATCCATCCCCACCAAGAGTAAAAAATTGAGGAAATTTCCCGGCTACCAAAATCCTCCCTAAATCAAGAGTGGTAATGTATTGTCCTTCCGGAGGAACGCGGGTAATGGGAGGGGTGGCAGAAGAATAATTATATTTAGTGATATCGTATTTAATCTCCTTATAGGCGCGTTTATCTGGCTCATAAGCAAAGATATTTAATGGGTATTTGTTCTGACTACCTCGGGGTCTTGCCATTGCCCACCAGTTTAAATCATCATAAAATTTGTCTCCGCCAATTTTTAAATATTCCTCATAAACAAGTCCTACCGATTCCGGTTTTCCATCCACAGGTGGGTCAAGTTCAGGAATGGGAACAATCCTTACCGGTGAATACCTCTCCTGTGCCATCTTTTTTGCTTTCTCTATTAACTCCTCACGCCGGAAAAAGGGGTTTTCCCAACGGTAAAGGTCTTGATTATTTAAAGGAGAATAGCCTGAGGGATAAACCGGGCTGAGCACATATCCTGACCAGAATTTCAGAAATTCTTTCTCATCTAATTGCAGAGGAATTCCTGTTTTATCCAGGTTAATAAACTTCTGTAGCCATAAAAATCCTCCCCTCTCAAAACCCAGAACCTGAAAATATTCCTGGGTTTTAAATTCTATAAGTAACGGCTTTTTTTGATTCTGGTTAAATAATTCCTCCAGTTCTCTAAGGTTATCTAATTTTAAGGCAAATAGCGAACCTTTATTTATCTGAGCGGAACGAAAAAGAGAGTATAAGGAACTGGTGTAATCATAGCGCAGGTTAGATTTATTACTTAAGAGTGAAGAAAGAATAGCAGAAATGCGCAAAGAGGAAAAAGAGAATTTTTTTCCTAAAGAATTTAGCAGAGCATATAAGGCATAAATACCACTATCCTCAGAGATACTTACCTGAGAAGAATGAATCCAGGATTTAATCTCTTCTATTTCTCCAGGATTAAAATTATAATTTATACCCTCTCCCACAATCTCTCTGAGAACTGTTTCTCTCTTTGCGGGCTCAAGCGAACCTATCCGCGAATAAAAATTTTCTATTGTTCGGGCTACCTGCCAGGATTCAGGGTAATTAAATCCCGCCAAATATATTTTACCTTCTTTGTCCGTTACCCGATGGTCCTCAAAAACTAAGACTATCTCGGTAATCTCTTCCCAGTCGGAAGTTAATGGTTTTACACCAAGCGGACCAAAACTAAAACCATCCCTATCTAATTCTATCTTCTTCCACTGTTGGGTAATCCCTGTAATTTCTTGAAAAAGTCTTTTCCCATCCTTATTTTTAAATTCTATCTTCAATCTCTCGGTATCTCCCTTGATATAAAAACTGATTTTCTTAAACTCGCGTTGGGAAAAATTCTGAGGATTTATCTTTATACTAAAACCATTGAAAGCAGGGTAGGGAGAATAGAGATCGTAGTCAATTACTAAAATCGGCAAATTACCGAATTGAGGATCAGAGGTATAAAAAGCTTTAATATCCTGCTCATAATCTTCAGGGTTACTTTTCCAGGTAAGTTGCTGAATAATATCAATCTTTGCCATCAGGGTATCAGAAAATCCAGCAGGAATAATGGAATTTTTTGCCTCATCAATTAAATTTTGTGCAGTGATTTCCTGATTGAGGATAAATTTTTTCTCAGGCGGTTTTAAAACCCTCTCTATATAAAGGTTTTCGGAAGGATAAAATAAAAAGGCAAAAGTTTCTCTTTCGCCAAATACCGCTATCCTCAAGGATACCAGATACAACAAAATTTTTATTCCTTTATTCATGGAAGAGTAAATTTTCTATTTTCATAGAGTGATTTTATCTTATCAAGTTTACCAAATTCTTTTAAGAATCTGAGGAAGTATTGATGATTTTTTTCAGCATTTAAAGCCGAAAGAAAAACAAACTGGTCCTTACCTACAATGGCAGAACTTATTGTCCAGAAAACATTGGGTTCGGTTCCTTTTCTTCCCACAGAATCAAACCAGCCCCAGAAGCCACGAATCTTAGGGAAACGCTGGACTAATTTATTAAAGAAATCTAAACCTGTATTTTTATCCACCATATAAGCAAGACCAATAGCATATACTGAACCAATATCCGAACGAATTGGATTCCCACTGGCTCCGGCTTCCGAAGCCCCCGGGATGGCTATACCTGTGATATATTTATATTCTTCCTTAGAAAAGGGGTCAGCACATTCTGAATATAAAGCCGGCATATTCTCTTTCTTTGCCCAATCCTTCTGCACTTCTAAATACCTCTGATGGGCAAGTTTAAATCCCTGACTTGACCAGGCTATTTCCGGGACAAAAACCAAAGGCATCCAAGCCTGAAAGGCACTTTCCCAAGGAGCAAGGATTTTTATTTTCTTCCCATTAGAAAGTGTATAGTCTAAATAAAATTCTCCCAAATTATCCCAGACCTCCTTCGGAACATCTCCTAAGATTATAGCCATGAGTGCCGCCAATCTTCCTTCGTTGTAAATTCGGTCTATGTAATAAATAGGCTTTTTTTCACTAAAACCGTATCCGGCTAAAAGAAGATTTTTGTTTTGGTCATAGAGATTTCGCCAGCCGGATTCTTGTTCCCTAAGAAGCTCGCGGGCAAGTCTCACTAAATCTCTTGCTTCCCTCCGGGAATCATCTATGAAAGCTCCGATAATCAAACCAAGGGAAGCAGAATAAAAGGCATTGTCTATTGCCGAGACAAAATTATTGGTGGGAGAAATTTTTATTTCGGGCCTAAGGATATCATACCAGTAAAGTAAACCATCTTTTTTAGGAGCAGTTTTAAGAACCTCTAAAGCATGCGTTAATCTCCTCAGCGCATCCGAGGAATTGATTATATCATTTTTAATATCCCCTTTTGCCACCCCTACCAAGTAAGCGAAATAATAGCCAATGTCTGTGGGAGTATTATAATAACCGGTAACCCGCTCGCCATCGGGCTTGAAGAATACATAATTATAAGGAAGGTCGGTATCCGGGTCTATCCCAATTTCATAGAGAAAATATCTACTGTTTTCCTGCTGAATTCTGGAAATATCAACGGTTGTCTGATTAAGGGCAAAGTAGAAATTCTCCTTTGCAGAAGGGAGAAAATAAGTCTGCGGAAAATCAAAAACAGAGGCTGAAGCCGAAGAAGAGAAAAGGAGAAGAAATATTTTTAGAAATAATTTCTTATACATTTTAATTCTCCATTTAAAATATAACACAAATTATAAAATTGTCAAGGGGGTGTGCGGGCTGACCTGTAATGAAACATTTATGCAGTGTATATTTGTTTCACTGTGTATATTTGTTTCACTAATGATGGATTATTTCAGGAATGCAATGTCGTCAATGTAGATTGCTCCCTCTTTTTTGGTGGCAATTCTATCTTCAAAAACAATCACAAATTCATGCATTGAAGTTCTATCCTCCAGGCCGGCAAATTTATCTAAGGGAATAACAATCTCCTTCCAGTCCTTGGTTACCTCGGTCACATAATACCTTCCCATATGTCCTTGGGTATTTTTCAATTCTACCTTAAAAACTTTGGTGAAGCCCCGCATTTCATCTCCTTTGACCCAGAAGGACAACGCTTTGTAACCAGATATGTCAATACCTTGGAGTTTCATCCAGAATCCATTGTAGGCCGGATTGGGAGAATCTACATCATACATTAATTGAATTGAACAGCCTTTTTCTTCACGTTTTATCGTGGAAATAGGACTATCAAAACAACCCTGAGTAAAATCATTGGGGTCATTGTTCCAGGCCCCAAAGTCTCCTCCCACATTATTTGGTTTACTGCAGGTATCAAAGTCAGCCACCACTAAAACTCCTTCACGGCTGCCCTCTGGCTTAGGCATTTCTTTGGTTACCTTAACCTCCTCTTTTACCTCTTCTTTTTTAGCCACCTCCTTTGCTACCTCTTCCTTCATAATCTCCGGCTTCTGG
>JAMWCM010000057.1 GCA_023818355.1 Candidatus Omnitrophota bacterium | reverse complement strand
CTTTAAAAACGAAAGGAGCCTTAATCTTTGGATTTTTGGGCTCATTAAATATATAAACCTAAACCCAATTCAACAACCTAACAGCTATGCTTCAAAGCAAAAGTGCGAAATATTGCTTGCTTAACTTCTTTTTTGATTATCTTGACAAATTTAAAAAAATAGAGTATACTTTATGATAACTAATATCTGGTTTCCCTTAGGGGAGGTTAAGGGAGAAGCCACGGAATTTAGCCGGATAGAACTTAAAAAGGGGTCTATTCGGTTTTTTATTTATTATCACAGATAAAAAGCATTACCCATGTCTTTAGACTTTACATTTTTTGTTTAGATTTAGGTTGATAAATTTTAAAAATTTTGTTAAAATAATTTTGTTTTAAATTCAGGTCTTAGAGTGAGAGGAATTTTTTATACGGTCGTTTTATATATAATCATAGAGATCTGCCTATATGTTGTTTCTTGCCAGGTTATTTTTGCTCAGTGTGAAATAGGTGCGTTCTTTGGTGTTTCTCCTCCGAATAGCAAGGAGATAAATGAATTCGAAGAAATGATCGGAAAAGACATTGCCTCAGTGATGTGGTTTGAAGGGATGAACCCTATTTGGCAACCCTATTTTCCTTCTTCTTTTCTTGAAGAGAATGTTCGCTATCATGATGGATACAATACCCATACCAGTCTGCATATTACTTTGGAGCCCTGGGTTAATTTAGGTGATATCGTTCAAGGTATTTACGATAATTACTTTAGAGATTATGCTAAGGGAGCAAAGCTTTGGACAGATGAGATCCGTTTTCGTTTTGGCCATGAGATGATTCATGATAATGATCCTTCTACACCAGGATGGTATCCTTGGCAGGATCAACCCCTGCTCTATACCCGGGCATTTCAGCATATCCACGATATTTTTTATGAGGTAGGAGCAGATAATGTGAAGTTTGTCTGGGCACCTAATTGGACACCTTCTGATTTAGATATTCTCAAGGAATACTACCCGGGAAAAGACTATGTCGAATGGATAGGTTTTAGTGGCTATAATTGGGGAAATCCCTGGAGGAGTTTCGATGAAATTTTCTCAGAGATATATCTGAATATTATTCAGAATTCAGATTTCTTTGGAGAAAAACCCATAATGTTATCCGAATTTGCTTCTGCAGAAGGCGAACTTAAGGATGAATGGATAAAAGAGACATTTGAGAAGATAGAGAAAGAGTATCCCCAGATAAAAGCCTTCTATTGGTTTAATATAAATAAGGAGAGAGATTGGAGGATTAATTCTTCTGCGGAGGCCCTATCGGCTTTTAGAACAGCGATGAGTAGTCCTTATTTTATCTCTCACCCTACTGCAGGAGAGCCTCAGCCTATTTCGGAGATAAAAGTAAAAATTAATATCCCGAATATAAGTATGCTTCAGGTAAATATTACTAAGATTGAGAATGGAGATTGGCAACCATCTTCAAATATAGATTTCGACACCTTAACTTACGACCCTCAGCTTCATATATTCAGAGCTAACTCTTATTATGCTCTTGATGTAGGAATAATCTGCAATGAACCGGACTGGACGATAACTCATACGGTTACAGCGTTTAGTAACGGAAGAGATACTCTGGATGAAAATGTAAATGTAATGTTTATGAAACAAAATCAGGCTGGTGGTGAAGAGATTGCCAAATATAAATTTGCAAATAGTAATGTCTCTTTTAATAAAGTGCTATTCAGAAATGGTGAGTGGTTAAGGATCTACTATGGAATTGCTACAGGAAGCCTTGGAGATGCTCCGGGAGCAAAACCTATTACCTTAGAGAAATCTTCCGGTAATTACAGCGGCTCAGTTATTTTGAGTCTGATAACAAGATAGGGGGAAATATTGATGAAAATGCATTTTAAAACAATTATTTTTATTCTCTGGATAATGGGATATTTAATCGTAGAGACACAGCCAAGTTCCGCTGTCTTTAATCTCTTGGTTTCACCTTTGGAAGGAGGTTATGATTTAAAATTCGGGAAGGTAGGAGGTTTGGTAGGAAGTGTGAGTAAAGAAATACAGGTAAGGATAGTTTCGGATTTAGGAAAAAAGTATCAGTTGGTGCAGACTCTCCTTGAACCTTTAAGTAATGAAAAGGGTATGAGCATTCCTTTAAATAATTTTTCTGTATATGCGGTAAGGAAAAGTAACAAATATGGAACGATGGGGGTTGAGATAGAGAGACCTGTTTCTTTGGGCAGAACGATTATTTACACCTCCAATTCTCAAGGCCTATCTGATGATTTTAAATTAGTTTACGTATTAAAAGGTCCATTCAATATTCCTGGAGGCCTCTACCGTGGTAGAATTGCCTTTACCTTAGAATCTATAGATTCTACCCAATCACCGGTTACTACAGTTTTAAACATCTCTGCCGAGATTGAGGCTGAATTTGGTATTGAGATAAAGACTATAAGTGGAATAAGGCTTATCACCTTGGATTCAAATAGACCCCAAACAATGTCTTCTGATGTCTTCTTTGAAATAAAAGGAGTAGGCAATGAATTTAGATTATATCAGTTATTGTCCAAACCTCTAGAATCGAGTGAAGGGAAAAACCTTTCCTCAGAAGCAATAGATTTTAAGATTAGTCGGGCAAGAAGAGGAAGCGGACCTTTACAATTTGTTCCTCTATCTTCCTATCAAACCCTAATCTATTCCTCTTCTGAAGGAGAGGCAGATAGTTTTGTGCTTACCTATAATTTAAGTGAACCAGAAAAACAAAAAGCCGGTAGATATACTTCCAAATTAATTTATCTCTTAGAGACTAAAGGCCAGCAGAGTATGCTCTCTACTTTTGACCTTGAGGTAGAGATTGCTCCTATATTTAATTTAGAAGTAAAACCTGAATTGGGAGGGATAATTGAATTCCGAAATTTAAGACCAGGAGGACCGCCACAGAGTTCTGAGGTGAGCATCGAAATAAAGTCAAATTTGGGTAAGAGATACCAGGTGAGCCAAAGGATAGACTCGGAGTTGGTTAATAAGGAAGGCAATAAGATTCCTTTGAAATACTTTACCTTAAGAGAAGAGAGCTTAGAGACAAAAGGAACTTTAAAATTTTCTAAATCCACAGAGATAAGATTAGGAGAGATGATTCTATTTGTTTCTGATATCGAAGGCACTTCGGATAAGTTTAAGGTTATCTATGAATTGGAACCCCCTTTGGACTTAAGACCGGGGAACTACTCGACAGGAATTATTTATTCAATCTCAGAAATATAGGAGATGAGATAAGTTTAAATTATGGATTAGAAGAAAGGAGGTGAAAAAAAATGAAGAGACTTTTGAGAACAATTGGCTGTATAGCTATGGCTCTAGGGTTATTCTCAATCTGTTTTGCGGGAACTACCTCTACTGCACCCATAACTGTAAAAGCAGAAGTCCCACAACAGAGTGGTTTACAAGTGTCTATCTCCCGAATAGATGTTCCTGATAATACCTGGAATCCCGGGCAATCAAGCATTGATTTTGGAACTCTGTACTACGATGCTGATTACCATATCTTTAGAGCCAATTGCTATTATGCTGTGGATGTGGGGATTCTCAGCAACTCTTCCACCTATACAATCACTCATACAGCAAACAGCATTTCACGCAGTGCAGGAACAGAAAATTTGGACAACAATGTGAATGTAGTATTTATGCAGCAATTGAGCGATACCGCTGCCAACCAGATAGCTAAGGTGAGTTATGCCAGGAGCAATGGTTACAATCTTGTCAAAGCTCAGATTGCACCGGGTTGGTTGAGGATCTACTACGGTATTGCCTCAGGTTCAGGTGATGCTACAGGTGTTTCTCCTATTGGCGCAGATAAACCTGCAGGCACATATCAGGGCTCAGTAGTTCTGACTCTGACAGATTAATTTTAATCAGGCTGTTTGTTAAGAGATTAGCAAACAGCCTTGTTTAATTTTTATCTTTAGAGAGGAGGGCGTTCTTTGCTAAGATATAAGAGAGTTCTCTTTTTTTGTTTTATTCTCTTTTTGTTCTTCTCTTTAGCAGAAGCCGCGACATTAAGACTTAATCAGACAAAAATTCGTCTGATTATTCTTCCTGGAGAGACAAAGACAGGGGTAATTGAAGTAGATAATCCTTCTTCTGAAGAGGTAAATGTCAAAGCCTACTTAGAGGATTGGAAATACAGTCTGAATCAGGATGGGACGAAGGAGTTTTTCCCTCCTCATACCCTACCTCTTTCATGTTCTGGTTGGATAAGTTTTTCTCCTTCTGAGTTCAGTATTCCTCCCTTTGGCAGAAGGAGTATAGAATATACTGTAAATGTACCGAAAGAGGCAAAGGGTGGCCATTATGCTGTCCTATTCTTTGAGAGTCTTTTAGGAAAATCGGATCTCAAAGAAAATGTAGGAATAAATGTTATCGTAAGGATTGGGGCTCTTTTCTATATTGAACCCGAGGGAACAACTATCCGTAAAGCAGAAATAGAAAATCTCTCTATAGAGAAAGAGGAAAGAGATAAGACGAAGATAACCCTCGATTTTAAAAATTCTGGCAATGTTGACATTACTACTAAAGGAACCTTCCATATTATAGATAGAGAGGGAATAATTCATGCCCGTGGTGATTTCAATGATGTCTATACTCTTCCACAGGACTCAGCAAGACTTGTGGCTATTTGGAAAGGTTCTATACCCGAGGGTAGATACGATTTGGTAATCACCTTAGATTTAGGTAAAGATTTGAAGGAATTGGGTATAGGTGCACCCGTAATCACCAGAGAAGCAGAGATAGAGATTGGTAAGAATGGCGAGGTTTTGAGAATAGGAAAGTTGAAATAATGGGAAGAAAAATATTCATATTATGTTTAATAATTGTCTTTTTAATTTCTTATCTTACACCTAGTTATGCTTCTGGTCTTGTGATTGATTTTCTCTATGAAATGGGTCTTAAATTTTATCATCAGGGTAGATATTTAGATGCCTTAAAGGAATTCCAGAAAGCATTAATCCTGGATCCAAATTATGAACCTGCCCTGAAGTATCTTGAGATGTTGAAGGAAAAATTAGCTCCCAAACCCGTTATACCCGAAGTTTCTCCGGTAAAAGAACGCCAGAAGATAATCAAAGAGTTATTAGATAAGATAGAGAGGGAAAGGGTTGTTCCCCCGGTTACTGCTCCGCCAGAACCTAAAGCTATAATACCTAAAAAGATTCCCATCAAGGAAGAATTAATGCCTCGATTCCTATTAGGTCAGCCTATTATTCAACCTTTAAAGATTGAAAAAGGAAAGAGCATTATAATCCAAGGCAAAGGTATAAAGAGATTTCTATCGATTTCTCCCGAAGCTCTAACTATAGAAAAAATATCTCCCGATGAAATCTTAGTTACAGCAAAAGAACTTGGCTATACCTACCTCCATATTTGGGATGAGCAAGGACGTCAGACATTAGAACTCTTAAGCGTTCCTCCAAAACCCGAAGGACCTACTTATGAAGAATTAATGCGCCGGGAAGAAGAAAGGGCAAGAAACTTTAAATTGCACTATTCTCTTGATTGGTATTCTTATGAAAGTGGAAGGAGAATTTATGATTTGGAACGTTCAACCTACGCTTACAGCCATTGGATAGGCTTAACTGGCGAGACACCCTATGGAGATTTTGATACAGGTGCAGCCATACAGAGATGGAGAAGGGAAAGTGATATTACCTATTTTACTCTGGGCTTAGAAGAGGCAAAGTATGGACCATTTAAAGATTTTTCTCTCCGTTTTTTTAATTATACCTCGGATATAGAGAATTTAATCCTACCTGCTTTCGGCTTAAGAGGAGTAAGGCTTAAATCACCTGCTTTTGATAAGAAATTGAATTATAATTTGTTCTGGGGAAGAGAGTGTGAAAGTAGATATGCAGGAATTTCACCAGAGATTAAGACCAGAGATGCATTCTTAGGCGGTCTGGATTTAAATTTTTCTCCTGGAGAAAGGCAGAATTATGATTTCTCAATAATTCATGGATGGGGAAGGGATCGGGCTAAAGATCTAAACCCCTATGGCTATGATTTAAAGACCAGTTATAATTTTGATAAATTCAATATCGGTTACGAGGTTGCCTTTGATTCAGAAAGTTTTGCACATCTTTTAAATACGATTTTTACCTTACCAAGGTTAAAGTTAACTTCCGAATTTAGAGATATCTCAAAAGATTTCAGAACAATGATTGGGTGGGGCTGGAGGCCTGGTGAGAGAGGAATATTGAATACAGTCTCCTATACTCTTTCGGAAAAGGTCTTTACCTCCGCAAGGCTGGATTTATTTCAAGATCGACTCTATCCTAACCCAGAAGATGAAGACCGTTTTAATCAGAACCTTAGTTGGGATCTCAATTATACCTTAAGTCCGTTGACCGGTATTAGACTGGATTATAATCTCCAAAATGAGCTGGGGAGAATTTCTCCTTTGCGTTCTCATATCGCCGGTCTTGGCTTATCGCATAGATTTGACTGGATAAGAAAGTTTGATACCTATTTAAACTTCAAACATTCTGAAACCAAGAGTTTTTCTTCTCCGAGTATGGATTATATAAATGAGAAGATATCATTGGGATTTAGATTTAATCTAATTGATGATCTTTACTATTTTCTAAACAAAGAATTCAATTGGACAGAAGCAAGGTATTCCGGAGAAAAGGCTTTGCCCCAGTCAATGGAGACAGGTCTTGATTGGTATGGTCGGATCTACAAAAGTCCATTCTATGGAAATTTCAGACTCCTGTATCGAGATGAAGAAGATACAGTTTCAACCTTTAGTTTTCTTTCTGGAGAAGATTACCTTGAAGGCTATGGAGAGATTTCCTATAGACCTACTTCAGATAAAGAATTATATATATCTAGCCGTATCCGTAATGTCTGGGCCGATAATCCTAATGTAAGAAAAAGAACGGAGGCAGATTTCAGAGCTGGAATGCGCTATCTCTGGGATACTGGAATAAGATGGGAATCAATTGGTGAGATTGAGGGTTTCTGTTTTAAAGATTTAAATTCTGATGGAATAATGCAGTCTGATGAGAAACCTTTAGAGGGAATAAAGTTATGGTTAGGAAAGGATAGATTCTCCATAACCGATAATAGAGGTTACTATAGATTTCCAAGAGTAAAGGCAAGAAAAGCATATGTAAATATTGATCCTACAAGTATACCTTTAGGTTTTGTCTTAACCGTTCCGGCAACTCAACAAGCAACTATTGCCCACGGTAAAAAGGTGAGATTAGATTTTGGAATCATATCTCGCTCAGAGATTTATGGTTTTATCTTTGAGGATAAAGATGGGGATGGAAGATTTTCGACTAATGATTTTCCCATTAGAGATGTAGTCTTATTATTAGAGGACGGTTCAAAGGCTATAACCGATGAGCGAGGTCGATATTATTTTAGAAAGGTTGAACCAGGAAGACATACTCTTAATTTAGATTTAAACACCCTTCCTTCTCAGTATCTACCTACCGTTCCTATTCTTAAAGATATCGAGCTCTTTGAAGGAGTGAGTTATAATTACAATATCCCTTTGAAGAGAATTCAAAATTAACGGCTATAGAGAGTAATTATCTTTAAATTTAGTTTCTCTTTTACCAGCTCTATAGTCTCCTGCTTAAGAGATTCTTCTTTGATCAGAGGGGAATTTACTCCTGGAATTTCTGGTATTGTGCAGGAGACTTTAATTGTAAAGGAATCTTGAGCAAAGACATTAACTCCTAAGAATAGAATGATTATTAAGCTGATCATTGCCCTCATGACTGGCTCCATCTTTATAACGAAAGCCTTACCCCCGCTTGACCAAACCTCTTTCAATAAAAAACCCTAAGGCAAACCTTAGGGTAAAAGTTTTTTAAAACCTTTTTGGCAACCAGGCTATCCTTTTAAGGACCCTTGGCTTTGCGCCCTGGCGTTACCACCAGTTTGCCTTTATCAGTAGGTTTTATTTAATTGTCAATTAAAGTATAACATAAAATTTTAGGATCTTCAAATTGTGCAATTGTTAAGTTAAGCAAGCAATATTTCGCACTTTTGCTTTGAAGCATAGCTGTTAGGTTGTTGAATTGGGTTTAGGTTTATATATTTAATGAGCCCAAAAATCCAAAGATTAAGGCTCCTTTCGTTTTTAAAG